>DHHE01000185.1 GCA_002403115.1 bacterium UBP2_UBA4780
CTGAGCGTTCCCCATCGGGAAACCAGGTTGGGTTCCCGCTCCGTCGCCGGCACCCAAAGATCCTCCTCCCAGTTCCTGGCGTGGTGGCGCTGGAACTGGACCCCCCATTCCGCCAGGCCCTTTCTGTAACGGATGGACTTGAAGGGTATCTTCATCTCGACCTCCATGCGGTCTGGGTAGAGCTTGACCGCGGTCTCCCAGACGCCCTCCCAGGAGCCGTCCCAGACCTGCCCGTCATCGAGGATCAGGCCGTCGTAGAAAAGCCCGCTGCCGAATACCTGGAAAAAGTAACCGGTGGTCTTGGAGCCCAGCGGATCAAGGAACAGGATGACGTAGTCTTCGTCCTTGGTGTAGCTGGCCACCGGGGGAGCCTTTAGCGAATGGCAGCGGAAGGCCGCGTACAGGTTCTCCTTGTCCTGAAGGAGGTAGACGACCGTGGACTCGGCCGGCGCGGCCCCCTCGTAGGGCGCACGCTGCACGAAGCCGGTGGCCGAATCGCCCGACAGCCAAAGATCTTCGATGGCGCCGTCGATCTTGGGCATGCTTTCGGTGCCTCTCAACTCCACTGACCTTCCTGGCGGCGCCGCCTGGTCCTGGGCCCGGACCTGGTAGGCCGGGCCCAGCAAGACGATAAAACAGGCGAGGGGGATAAGATTCCGGTGCATGGTTTTCTCCTTGTCTGTTTCCTGTCAATGTCCCTTTATGAAATCATCGACGACTTCCCCGAGCACTTCCAAGGGAATGGAGCCGTGTCCCAGCACCGCGGAATGGAACTTCTTGAGCTCGAACCTGGCGCCCATCTCCTTCTGTGCCAAACTACGGAGCTCCATTATCTTGTGTTTCCCCAAGGTATAGGAGCAGGCCTGGCCCGGCCAGACTATATAGCGGTCCACCTCGTTCTCCGAGGCCCAGCCCAGGTTCTCCTCCATGTACTCCATTGCCCGGCGTTTGCTCCACCTCTTGCCGTGTATCCCTGTGTCCATAACGATCCGGACCGCCCGGAAGAGCTGGGAGTTTATCTCGGCCAGGCGGGTGTAGGCGTCGGGCAGCCAACCCTGCTCATCGGCCAGGGCCTGGGCGTACATGGCCCAACCTTCCCCGAAGCCGGCCAAAAAGAAAAGGTTGCGGTACATCCGGTTGGCGCTCTGCTGCTGCTGTATGGCTATCTGCAGATGGTGTCCCGGTACCGTCTCGTGGTAGAGGGTGGGCTGCATTGTGAATTTCGGCCATACCTGAGTCATGTTCAGGTAATAGGCGGCCGTACGCTGACCATCGGCCGAGCCCGGCTCGTAATAGGAGGTGCCTCCGCCGGCCTTGTGGGCCGGGACCGGCCTGACTTCGACCGCTGTCTGGGGCAATGTCTCGAAAAAATCGGGGAGCCGCTTCCAGGCCTGTTCCAGCCACAGCTTGTTGTCTTCTAGTGCTTGTTCCCTTCCCTTTTCGTCCTGGGAATAGAAATACTTGGCGAACTCCGGGCCCTGCTGTTCGGCCCAGTATGCTCGCATCAGTTCCCGGTAGCCGCCGCCGCTTTTGACGCCCAGGGAGTCCAGAAGCTTTTTGGCCTTGGCCTGAAGCCTGGCCACCTCATTCAGCCCCGTCTGGTGGAGTTTTTCCGGGTCAATGTCGCTGGTGGTGTAATACTTCAGGCACCAACGGTAATACTTGTCGCCGTCGGGCATCGTCCATACCCCCCCGTCCTCGGGCGCCCTCTCCCTGGCCTGACGGGCCGCGGCCAGCAGGCTGTCGTAGGCTGGATAGACCGATCTCTCGACCAGAAGACGCGCCCTTTCCAGGTAATCCTGGGCCTCCGACCGGTCCCAGTCCTCTACCTTGTCAAGCTTTTCCCCGAAGGAAGTCACCATCAGATTATCGCTGGCAGAAACGTTGCGGAACTCGCTCATGCTGCCTATGGTGCGGTCTATTATGTACCTGGGCGGCAGCTTGCCCCCGGCCGCCTGTTTTTCGATGATCTGCCTGGCCTGGCCTAGCCTCCGCGGCAGGGTTTCTAACCGCTTGAGGTAACCGTCGGCATCCTCCCTCGTTTGGACGCCGTGATAGTCCGTCATCAGCGAGAGCACCTGCATGTGCACCCCGTAGAGATGGCTGAGATATCCCCGGTGATGCCAGTATCTTTTCCCCTCCAACGATGTCTTCAGAAGCCACAGTAGGCTCTTCCGGTCTACCCGCTGCGGGGGGGAAAGTTTGGCTGGGTCGATCGCCGTCAACTCGCGCCGGAAATTTTCCATCAGCCGGTACTGGGCCCCTATGCCTTGATCGCTGTAGTCGTTGAATCCCGACCGGTCGTAGGAGAAACCGGCTTCACGGGGAAGCCCCAGCTCGGCCGCCTCCTCTGGGCACAAGGCCAGCGTCTCACGGAAGTACCGGTCGAACAGGGACTCCAGCCTGGCGGAATCGCCGGCGGCCGGAGCCCTTGCGCACCCGGCGATCAGCAGCCCGGCCAGAAGAATGATCGTCTGCATGTTCGCCCTTTCTTTGCTTGTCGGTTAGACTGATTCGACCGGACCGATTACCGGTACTCGACCATCCGAAGGTCTTGGGGGCACTGGCGCAGTCCCCGGTCCACCGCCTCCGGCACCGGCAATCGTGACCCGGTTTCGCCTGGAACGCTGCGGCGGCCCGGGCCCGACACCTGCATGGCGGCCAGCAGGCCCAGCGTGCACAGGACCGCGGCCGCGGTGGCCAGCCTGTTCTTGTCGTTGGCGCTCATCTAGATTTCTCCCTTGTCTTGGCGATGGTCGCCTCCATCGCCTGTTTGACGTTCATCATTCCCCGCCCGGCCCCCAGCAGCCTTTCCAGTGTGTCCTGGTAGAAATAGAGCAGGGTATTAATCTTTTCTTCGTTTTCGGGGCTCTCGGCCAGGCCGTAGCAGAGCTTTGAGAGACGGTACAGCATCGAGGAATGGAGCGAGTAGTAGAGTTCGGCCGTTTCCTCGGGCACCGGGATGTCGAACAGCCCCTTCTCCGCCCCCTCGACGATGGCCTGCCGGAAGAGCGGCAGGATCCGCCGGCCCCCGTCGTCGTTCAGTTTGTGTCTAAGCTTGGCGTTGCCTATGCTCATCAGCGTGTTGTAGATCCGCTCGAAGTAGTCGCGGTTCTCCAGCCGGTGCCGAAGACAGCGGGCGTCCATGGCCACCACCTTCTCCAGGGGGTTGAGAGAACCGTCCGCAAGGACATCGGAGAGGATCCTGTGCATGTCGGTCCTGAAGCTCCCCAGCAGTTCGTCGACCACCTCCTCCTTGGACTTGAAGTAATAGTAGAACGCCCCCTTGGTGACGCCGACCGCGTTCAGGATGTCCTGGACCGAGGTGCTCTCGTAACCTCGTTTCGAGAAAAGGTCAAGCGCCGCCTGCAGGAATTCCTGCTTTCTCTCCTCGCCGTCTTTTGAAATTCTCATTTATACCTTCCCCTCGCACATCCATACCGATAGTATAAACCTACCGTTGGTATGTATTGTATCATTTTTATTCCTTTTTGTCAAGCTTTTTCTTTTATTTTTTTGCTTTCCGTATCTCTTTGCTATAATATGAGTTGTGGCAAAAACGCTCGGAAACTAAAAAACCCGCTGTTGCGGGTTTTAATAAAACTTAGATTTGTTAAATCCATCTGGCCTTCGTCAGCCTGTCCTTGTTCTCCGACAACCTCCTGAAATTAGAACAATCCTTCCGATGCACGGTAACCCTTCCTTGGGAAACATACCCGACAATGTCCTGGCCCTTCACCGGAAGACAGCATTTGGCCAGCCTCAGGTTTATGCCTGTCAAGCCCGGGATGATTACCGGCACGGGCGGGGATTTCTCCAGTCTGGGCGGCTTGGCCCTGGTCCTCTTGGGGGGGACGTATTCCGGCGGAAGTAGCTTAAGAAGCTTTTTGGCCATCAGGGACGCATCGGTCTCTCCCGAGCCTATGGATGCCAGCAGGTCTTCCAGCGAATTGTGGCTTCGGGACCAGAGCGGTTCCAGAAGATCCTCCTGTTTGAGGCTGAGGCGGATCCCCTTCCTCTCCATCTCGGCCTGCAGGAGATCCCGTCCCCGTTGGACGCTCTCCGGCCGGCGCTCGCGGCGGAACCACTGGCGGATCTTGCTCCGGGCATGACGGCTTTTCACCACCTTCAGCCAGTCCCAGGAGGGGTTGTCCCGGTTGCTGGTGAGCACGTCCACGATGTCGGCGTTGCGCAGCCGGTAATCGATGGGCGCGATGCGCGAGTTGACCCGGGCGCCGATGAAGCGGTGGCCCACCTGGGTGTGGATGCGGTAGGCGAAGTCCAGCGGGGTGGAGCCGGAAGGCAGGTCGACCACGTCGCCCCTGGGGGTGAAGACGAACACCTGGTGGCTGAGGATGTCCATCTTCAGGCTCTGCAGGTAGTCGGGCTCGCCCCGCCCCTCCTCGATCCATTCCAGCAGGCGCCGCACCCAGGCGTAGGCCTCTCGCTCCCGGTCGCCTCCCCTGGCCGGCAGGCCCTCCTTGTAGGCCCAGTGGGCGGCCACCCCCAGCTCGTTGACCCGGTGCATCTCCGGGGTCCGGATCTGGACCTCGACCGGGAAGCCGTCCGGGCCCAGGACCGTGGTGTGCAGCGAACGGTAGCCGTTGGGCTTGGGCATGGCGATGTGGTCCTTGAACCTGCCCGGGATCGGCATCCACAGGTTCTGTATCAGGCCGAAGGCCCGGTAGCAGTCGGCCACCTCCGGCACGATCACCCGCACCGCCAGTAGGTCCAGCATTTCGTCCAGGCCGCAGCCTTTGCGTTTCATCTTGGCCTGGATGCTGTAAAGATGCTTGGTCCGGCCCTCGACCGAAAACGGCTCCAGGCCCTCCTCCCTCAGGCAGCGCTCGATGCCCCGCCTGACGATGGCCAGGGTGCGGCGCCGCCTCTTGAGCCTCTCGGCCATCAGCTTCTCCAGCTCCCGGCAGGCGTCGGGCTGCAGTTCGGCGAAGGCCAGGTCCTCCAGCCGCCACCTGAACTCCCACAATCCCAGCCGGCCGGCCAGGGCGGCGTAGACTTCCATGGTCTCCCGGGCCATGGCCTCCCGGCGCTCCGGCGGCAGGTGGGAGACGGTCCGCATGTTGTGCAGGCGGTCGGCCAGACGGATGAAGATCACCCGGATGTCGCGGGCCATGGCCAGGAAGAGCTTGCGCAGGTTCTCGGCCTGTTGGTGGACGGCGTGGCTGTCCTGCCTGGGCCCGGCCGTCCGCGGCAGCTCCACCGCCGAAAGCTTGGTGACCCCGTCCACCAGCTCGGCCACCTCCGGACCGAAGTCGGCATCCAGCCGGCGGCGGTCCAGGGCGCTGTCCTCCAACACGTCGTGCAACAGGGCGGCGGCGATGGCCGCCGGGTCGAGCCGCAGCTCGGCCAGGATGCAGGCCACCTCCAGGGGGTGGACGATATACTCGTCGCCCGAGGCCCGCACCTGTCCCCGGTGCGAGGCCCGGGCCGCCCGGTAGGCGCGGGCCACCAGCGACCGGCCCTTGGGGTCGCGCAGGTACCGGTCCAGGGCGGCCCGCAGCCTGGCCCAGACGTTGGGCACGCTGGAGGATCGTTCGATCGTTTTTGGCATTACCGCGGTTTTCTCTTGACGAATCTATTATAGTGTAGTATTCTAATGCCGTCAAGTGTCCACCCTTGGTTTCCCGCTTATGGCAAGCAGGAGCAGGGGATGGACGGGCAACCGGCCTTTAAAATGGACAAGCTTCGGGCTAAAAAGGAAATAGAAAAGCTCCGCGCCGAGATCGCCGGGCACGACCGCCGCTACTACGCCCGGGCCAAGCCAAGCATCACGGACCGTGAGTACGACCGCCTGATGGCCAGGCTCCGCGAGCTGGAGGGGCAGTTCCCCAACCTGGCGTCGCCCGACTCGCCCACCCAG
>DHHE01000025.1 GCA_002403115.1 bacterium UBP2_UBA4780
ACTACCGGCCGCGCTGGTGGGACAGTTACTACGGCCGGCCTAGCACGGTCGCCGAGCGGAGTCGAGGTGCCGTGCTGGTCCCGGTGGTCGCGCCGGCAGGGAAACTGCCTGCGGAACAGCCCCTGCAGCCCGGGACCACCGTGCCCGCCGGCAAGCTTCCTGCGGAGGCCCCTGACACCTCGCGCGTCCGCATGGCCGGCCCGGCCCTGGCCGACGCCATCAACTCGGACGCCAGGACCCTCTCCCCCGGCCTGGTGGGCGACGTGGCCAAGTTCTCCTCCAAGGTGACCGACGTCACCAACCCGGTCCCGGTGAGCTCGGGGTCGTCGGGGAGCTCCAGCTCGGGGGGCAGCTCCTCGTGCGCCTGCGCCTGCGCCTGCGCCGGGTGCGCCTGCGCCTGCGCGGGAGGTGGGAGGTAGGGCTTTAACCGTTAATTTGCTTTGAGTGTTGTAGAAAATGATAAGGTCGTATTATTCGGATACTATTGATAATTTTATTTCTTCTCCTGAAGAAGTAGTATTAGGAATATTGACAAAAAACTCCGATTTTGCCACAGAAGTTCCGATGCGTGAATCCTGGATAGAAGAGATAAATGTATTAAAACGCGAATTAGCCAACATAACCGGTAAGATTTATTTTGAATATTCTATACCCCGCATGGGAAAGCGAATTGATGTTGTCTTGTTAGTTGGCCCCGTTATATTTATAATCGAGTTTAAAGTTGGTGAGAAAAAATACCCCTCGTCTTTTCTTGATCAAGTTTGCGATTATGCCTTAGACTTAAAGTACTTTCATGAGACCAGTCACGATCAATTCATAATTCCCATTCTCGTTTCAACTAAAGCTCCGTCTGCTGATTTATCCATTAACAATATATCACAGCATGACCGTGTTTCCACACCAATAAAATGCAACGAAAATGACCTTAACCAAGTTATTTCTGCCATTTCGACGTCTATTCAAGGACCGCCGATTATACCCGATAAATGGGAATCTGGCAGATATTGCCCAACGCCAACAATTATTGAGGCAGCATTGGCATTGTATAACAACCACACCGTTCAAGACATTCTACGCAATGACGCTTCTTCAGCAAATATAAATCAGACATCGGAAGAACTTCACACCATTATACAAACATCAAGACAATTAAGGCAAAAATCTATATGTTTTGTTACCGGCGTGCCCGGTTCAGGCAAAACATTGGTGGGACTAAACATAGCAACTAATGATAAATACAAAGATACTAGGGGTGTTTTTCTTTCTGGCAATGGCCCACTCGTAGCAGTACTTCGTGAGGCTTTAACCCGAGATAAGTATAAGAAAGACAAGATGACGGATAAAAAGGTAAAAAAATATGTTGTTATGAAAAACGTCAAGAAATTTATACAAAACGTACATAATTTCCGTGATGAATATATAGTTGATACAGAGAATGCACCTGATGAACATATTGTTATTTTTGACGAAGCACAAAGAGCTTGGACAAAAGAGCAAACACGAAATTTTATGAGTCGTAGAAAAAGAATTCCGAACTTCAATATTTCAGAACCAGAATTTCTCATATCATGTTTAGACCGACATAAAGATTGGGCGACCATTGTATGTCTTGTGGGTGGTGGTCAAGAAATTAACACCGGCGAAGCCGGAATAAGTGAGTGGATTGATTCAGTAAATAGATCCTTTCCCGATTGGCATATTTACATTTCGCCGCATTTGAGAGATAGTGAATATGCTGCTGGGGGAGTTTTGGCGCAAATACAAAACAGAAGTAATGTTCATTTTTCAGATTACTTGCATCTTTCGGTTTCTATGCGCTCATTCCGCGCTGATATTGTTTCAACTCTGGTTAAGCAAATATTAGATTTAGATAAAATTCAAGCACGTCAAA
Source organism: bacterium UBP2_UBA4780 (assembly GCA_002403115.1). Taxonomy (GTDB): domain Bacteria; phylum Edwardsbacteria; class AC1; order AC1; family EtOH8; genus UBA8901. Next base: position 1,892 of record DHHE01000025.1, read on the forward strand.
CATTATCAAATTTAAATACAAATTACCCCATTATATTAACCAGAGATATACATTCTGCTAAGAAATGGCTAATAAAACAAGCCCGCGGCTCAGAAAGATACGGCCTTGTAGTCTCTTCACAAGCAGAAAGACTTAAGCCACTTGCTATCGATGTAAAAACAACCGTTGACCCAGTACACTGGTTTCTTGATTATAAAGACGACGTACGTTCGTCTTATTACTTAGAGGACGTAGCGACGGAATTTCACATACAGGGCTTAGAACTTGATTGGGTTTGTCTGGTATGGGACGGTGATTTTAGATATTCATCAGAAGGATGGAAAAATTGGTCTTTTTGCGGAAATAAATGGCGTCATATACATAAGCAAGAACGCATGAACTATCAAAAGAACGCTTATCGTGTTCTTTTAACACGCGCTAGACAAGGAATGGTTATTGTTGTACCAGCTGGCGATACTGAAGATCCAACACGAAGACCAGAATATTACAATTCGACCTATAATTACTTAAAAGAAATTGGTTTTCACGTTATCTGAACATGCCCCTCCCCTACTTCCGCCACCGCTCCCCCTACTACTACCTGGCCTGGGCCGGTCTTTATTTGATCCTCGGCCTCCTGGCCCTGGCCGGCGTCCCCATACCCCTGTTCTTCGGCCGGAACCTGGCGGCCGGGGGCGACCTAACCCCTCCCTTCCCTCCTTCGTCTGCCATGCACGAAGCAAATCTCAGGATAAACTCCAGGGAAGGGCTAGCAATAGACCCCTTCCCGGAGCTTGTCCCGAGTGGCGCACCCTGCCTGACAAGCGAGGGAGGGAAGGGGTCAGGGGGTTAGGTGCCCAGCGGCCTCATCCGCCGCCAGCCCGTCTCCCGCGAGAAGCTGGAGAAGGCCAAATGGATGCGGAGCCACATGACCGCGGCCGAAAAGAGGTTCTGGCAGGCGGTGAGGACCGACAAGCTCAACGGCCTGCACTTCCGGAGGCAGCAGGTGGTACACGGCTTCATCGCCGACTTCTACTGCGAGAAACTGAACCTGGTGGTCGAGATCGACGGCGGGGTGCACGAACAACAGAAGGACTACGACGCCCTGCGGGACGAGATAATCAACCTGCACGGAATAAAGGTCATGCGGTTCACCAACGCCGAGGTGATGGGCGGCATCGGGTCGGTGCTGGAGAAGATAACCTCCTGCCTTACCAGCAACCTACCTAACCCTGCCCTTCCCCAAGGGGGAAGGGTAACTTATCCCCCTTCCCCTGCGGGGAAGGGGGGATAAAGGGGGTTAGGTATGCTCCCCTACTTCCGCCACCGCTCCTCCTACTACTACCTGGCCTGGGCCGCGCTCTATTTGGTACTCGGCCTCCTGGCCCTGGCCGGCGTCCCCATCCCCCTGTTCTTCGGCCGGAACCTGGCGGCCGACGTCATGATAAACCTGGCCTCGCCCTTCATCTTCGTCGGCGGGGGCTTCCTGGCCGGGGTCTTGGCCGACCGTTTCCGGGACGTCCCCTGGCTGGCCTGGCCCTTCCTGCTGGGGCTTTGGGCCCTCACCATCCTCCTTCCCGGGCTGTGGCTCTTCAAGCTGGGCGGCTGGTCGGTCTTCCTGACCGCCCTCCTGTTCTTCTCGCGGGTGGACTGGTTCTTCCTCCAGCAGGGCGGCGACCGGCACACCCTGGTGATGTTCGCCCGGGGGCTGGCGGCGCCGTTCGTCTTCTTCGCCCCGGCGCTGATCGTCTCCTGCCTGTGGGTGGGCCGAAGCACCATCTCCATCGGGGAGACCGACTGGGTGCCCCAGTTCGGCGTCGTCTACTTCGGCATCCAGGCCTGGTTCGAGGAGTTCATGCTGAGGCGGGCCGAGAAAATGGCGGGCGGTTGACATGCCACGCCGCCGCTGGAAACCCCTCCTGCTGTGGCTGCACAGCCCCATGTTCAAGGGCGGGTACCACCCCTTCGGCCTGAACCGGCGCCGGGCATGGGTGTTCTCCGTGCTGGGCGACCTGGAGAGGGCCGGGGAAATACTACGGCGCGACCTGGCTTTCGCCGAGGCCCACGGCGGCGACGCGGTGGTGGCCCCGGCCCAGAAGGAACTGGCCAACATCGTCCGCCTCCAGGGAGGGTTCCAGGAGGCGCTTTACCTGGCCGGCCAGGCCGCGGAACTGGCGGGGCGGGCGGGGGAGCGCGCCGTTTTTCTCGACGCCCTCAAGGTGAAGGGCGAGGCCCTCAAGTACCTGGGACGCAGCGCGCAGGCCCGGCAGGCTTTCGAGGGCCTGCTTGAGGCCGGCCGCGGCGAAGGCCGGCGGTCGGCGGTCCAGGCGGCCCTGGGTGAACTGGGCATCCTCCTGAGGGAGACCGGGGATTACGAGGGAGCGCGGCGCCACCTGGAGGAATACCTGGCCATGGCCCGCGAGGAGGGCGACCCCAGGGACGAGTCGGTGGCCCTGGGCAACCTGGGGGTGCTGCACGCCATCAGGGGCGAGACCGCCAAGGCCATGGAGTTTTTCCGGCAGGACCTGGCCCTGGCCGAGCGCGTCGGGTCGGCTCTGGGGATATCCATAGCCCTGGGAAACATCGGCCTGGCCCACAAGGAGATGGGGGACCTGGGGTCGGCCAGGGTGCACGTGGAGCGCCAGCTGGAGCTCGACCTGCGCACCGGCAACCGCTCCGGGGCCAGCAACGCCTGGGGTTCGCTGGGCCTGATCGAACACCTGTCGGGCAACCATGAAGCCGCCCTGGCGAATATGGGGCGTCAGCTGGAATTGAGCCGGGAGCTGGGCTTCCGCCGCGGCGAGTCCATCGCCCTGTGCAACATGGCCTCCATCCACCGCGACCGGGGCGACCTGGAGCTGGCGGCCGGGTGCTACCAGAAGGACGTGGACATCTGCCGGGAGCTGGGCGACCGCGGCGAGATGCCGGAGTCGCTGGCCAACCTGGGGGTGGTCCGCTTCGAGCAGGGCCGGCCCGGGGACGGGGAAGCCTGCCTGCGCCAGGCGATGGCCCTGGCCGAGGAGACCGGCAACGACTTTTACCTGTGCCAGTATTTGCTCCTTCTGGCCGGCAAGCTGGTTGACGTCGGGCGGGCGGGCGAGGCCCGGGACCTGCTGGACCTGGCCGAGGGGAAGGCTCTGGCCACGGGCCG
>DHHE01000125.1 GCA_002403115.1 bacterium UBP2_UBA4780
AGCTCCCGGGCCATGCCCACCGCCCCGGCCGTTCCGTAATCGGCGTCCGGCCTGATGTACTCGATCCTGGCGCCGAACCGGCTCCCGTCGCCGAAATGGCCGGAGACGGCCTCGGCCTGGTGGAACAGCAGCACCACCATCTCGGAGATCCCGTGCGACTTCAGGAGCCTGACGATGTGCTCCATCATCGGCCGGTTGACCATCGGGGCCATGGGCTTGGGGATGTCCATGGTCAGGGGGCGCAGCCGGGTGCCGAAGCCGCCGGCCATGATCACCGCCTTCATGCCGTCCCTCCCTTCGCCGTTGTTTTCCTCAGATCCGCGGTGGACTGGAACAGCGCCCTGATGGCCGCGGCCAGCTCGGCCGAGAGTTTCTGGCGGCGCCTGGCCATCACCGCTCCGGCCGTCTCCAGCATCTTGTCGATGGAATGCTCCCGGAACGATCCGCTGCACCCCCAGGAGAACGGCGGCAGATGCTTGCGCACCGGCCCCCCGAAGACGTTGCAGCCCGGTCCGATCACCGTCCCGGTGTTGATCATGGTGCCGATGGCCGTCTTGACGTGGTCGCCGATGAAACAGCCGACCTTGATGGAGCCGGTGTCCGCCATGCGGCCGTCCGTCCACACCGAGACGCTGGAGTAGTTGTTCTTCAGGTCCGAGTTGCAGGTCTGGGCCCCCAAGTTCACCCAGGAGCCCACGTAGCCGTGCCCCAGGAAGCCGTCGTGGTGCTTGTTGGAGAAGTCCATGAAAACGGATTGCTCCACCTCCCCCGACACCCGGCAGCAGCGGCCCAGGGAGACGCCCGGCCTCAGCCTGGCCCCGTCCACTATGCAGTCGGGGCCTATGTAGCACGGGCCCTCGATTCGCCCGGGCCCGCGCACCAGCGCCCCGCCGTCGATGATGATGGGGCCGCTTCTGGTGTCCAGGACAACGCCGGGCTCCACCACCGCTTTTCGGACCATCCTGAGGTGAGCCCGCTTGCCGAGCAGGGATACGCCCGGCCCCAGCTTCCCTCCGCCGTCCCTGAAACCGGCGGCGTCGTCCTCGATCATCCGGCCGTTCATGTTCACCAGGTCCCAGGGATGAAAGGCCAGGCCCTCCTTGATTTCGACCGTCTTGCAAAGCGGCATCAGGCTGGCAAAGGCCGCCTCGTCGGGCTGTTCCGAGGCCAGCTGGTGAAGCAGGACGTCCTGGATCACTGCCGCCACCAGATGGCCCTCGAATAGAAAGGCCGCGTTGGGCGGCGTTTTCGATATCCTCTGCCATAACGCGGCCGGCAGCACCGCCCGTCCGTTGACCAGGGCCACCGCCCCGGCGCCCACCGCCCGGATGTCGGCCGGCGTGTTCCGTCCGGCCGCGGCCAGGATCGGTTCGCGTTCGGCCATTACCCAGCATTGGACGGAGGCCTTGCCGGCAACGGTCCTCATCCTCTCCTGCGGGGTGTAGGCCCCGCAGCGGAGCTGGAAGGCCGGCCTGAGGCATGTCAGGGGGTAAAGCTCCCCGTAATGCCTGTCCTCGAAGATCACGATACGCCGCATTCTCTCATATCCGCCATTAAGACGCTGTCTGGCATAATGATACTGCAAAAGCAGAGCCCGTGTCAATGGTAAAACATGAGTCCGGCCGCCGCGGTTTTGCACTTGACTACCGGCCCCTTTAGAGTTACAATTACTTCCATGCAACCGTACTCCCCATAATGATGAAGCCAAATGTGAAGAAAGCCCTGGCGCGGCTCCTCTCGGCCCTGCGAATCGCCGGCCTGGCCCTGGCCTTCCTGCTGGGCCTGGGCGCCGGCGTCCTCTCCTTCTACGGCCGCGGCCTGCCCTCCACCAAGACATTGGAGGACATCCGGCCCAAGCAGGGCACCAAGGTCTTCGACCGGGACACCGTTCTGGTCTACGAGTTCGCCGAGGAACACCGCATCATCGTCCCCCTGTTGCGGATACCGAAGGTGCTGGTGGACGCCACCATCGCCATCGAGGACCGCGGCTTCCGCCGCCATTGGGGCATCGACGCCTTCGGCTACTTCGCCGCCTTCAAGGACTGGGCCTTCCGCGGCAAGCGGCTGCGCGGCGCCTCCACCATCACCCAGCAGCTGGCCCGCAATCTTTTCCTGACCCAGGACCGCACCATTTCCCGAAAGCTGGCCGAGGCGGTGCTGGCTTTAAAGATCGAGCGGCTGTACTCTAAGGACCAGATCCTGGAACTCTACTTCAACCAGATCTACTACGGCCACGGGGCCTACGGGGCCGAAACCGCGGCCCGGCTGTATTTCGGGAAACCGGTCGACAGCCTGACCCTTTCCCAGGCGGCCATGATCGCCGGCCTGCCCCGCGGCCCCTCGGTCTATTCGCCGTACGACAAGCCCGAGGTATGCCTGCGGCGGCGGTCCCTGGTGCTCAACGCCATGGCCGACATGGGCTCGATCACCCGGGAGCAGGCCGAGCGGGCCAAGCGCGACTCCCTGGTCCTCAAGCCAAAGGAGCTGCGGCTGAACGACGCCCCCTACTACGTCGAGGAGATACGCAAGCATCTGGAGGCCCGCTACGGGGCCAACGCCATCTACCAGGGGGCGATGACCGTCCACTCCACCCTGGACCTCGGGCTGCAGCGCATCGCCAACCAGGCCTCCGAGAACTGGCTGTGCAAGCTGGAGGACCAGTACGGATTCCGGGTGAAGAAGCGGGACTTCAAGCCGCCCAAGGCCGAGAGCGACATCGCCAAGACCCCCTACCTCCAGGGGGCCCTGGTGGCCATGAACCCGCACACCGGGCACGTCCTGGCCATGATCGGGGGCCGCGACTACCTGGTCAGCAAGTTCAACCGGGCGGTCCAGGGCAAGCGCCAGGCCGGCTCCTCGTTCAAGCCCTTCGTCTACACCGCGGCCGTGGACAACGGGTTCTCGCCGGGCGACGTCTTCGTGGACGCCCCCATCGTCATCGAGGACGACGGCTCGGGCAACCCCTGGTACCCGGGAAACTACGACGGCAAGTTCGAGGGGCCCATCTCCCTGCGCAAGGCGCTGGCCCTCTCCAAGAACCTGGTGGCCGTCAAGCTCATCCAGCGGGTGGGCCCCACCAGCGTCATCTCCTACGCCCGCAAGATGGGCATCAGGACGCCCCTGCCGGCGGTGCTCTCCCTGGCCCTGGGTTCGGCCGACGTCACCCTGTTCGACATGGTCTCGGCCTACGGGGTCATGGCCAACCGCGGCGTCCGGGTGGACCCGGTGATGATCCTCAAGGTGATGGACAAGAACGGCCGGGTGCTGGAGGAGAACAAGCCCTACGCCGAGGAGGTGCTGACGCCCCAGTCCGCCTTCATGATAACCAACATGCTGGAGAGCGTCATCAACGGCGGCACCGGCTTCGCCGCCCGCTCCATGGGCTTCACCCGCCCGGCCGCCGGCAAGACCGGGACCACCAACGACTACACCGACAACTGGTTCGTGGGCTTCACCCCGGACCTGGTCTGCGGGGTCTGGGTGGGCTTCGACCAGAAGAAGACCATCGCCAAGGGGGCCACCGGGGCCGGCCTGGCCCTGCCCATCTGGACCGAGTTCATGAAGTTGGCCGCCGAGGGAACCCCGGTGGCCAACTTCCACACCCCGTCGAACATAGTGCGGGCAGCCATCTGCGCCGAGTCCGGACTGCTGGCCACCCCGGCCTGCGCCAACACCCGTTCCGAGGTCTTCATCAAGGGCAACGTGCCGGAGCGCACCTGCGACATCCACCGGGTGCAGGACCTGGGCGGGCAGATAAAGGACTACAACTTCCAGCAGCTGGACAAGGGGACCATGGTCCACCCGGAGAAGCTCTAGCACCCGCTGTCCCCTGTCACCCCGGGAAATGTCATCCTGGGATTGCCCCGTGCTTGGCGAGTTGACGGATCTCTCCCTGCCCGGCCGGCTGAGGCGGTGCCCTGAGTTGGACAAGAATGGATGCGGGCGAAGGCGATGGCTACCCACTCATGTCATCCCGAGAACGGCGCCCTGCCTTGCAAGTTGAGGGATATCCATATTAATTAAGGAAGCCCCGCCTTCGCCAGGCTATGGCGGACAGGCATGAAAGCAGGAATATTTAAACCGCCGGAATGGTTGTCCGGCGGTTTTTACTTGATTAACATCCCCCATTCGAAGGGGCCGATGGCTGCAAATATCATGCGCGCAGCGTGCAAAACGTTTTTCACAAAGCCAAAGAGAAGGCCAAAATAACCAAGCCGGCCACGGTTCATACCTTGCGGCACAGTTTTGCCACCCATTTGCTGGAACAGGGCACCGACCTGAGATACATACAGGCTTTGTTGGGGCATTCCAGCCCCAAGACTACCGAGATATATACCCATGTGTCAAACCAGGCCATAGGCAAAATCAAAAGCCCGCTTGACATCCATGGCAAAAAGTGATAGGCTAAATACACGCCATTAGTGGCGGGTTATCGCCTATATTGGCACATATTACGCCATAATGGTGCTAACCCACTAGTTAGCGGCAAGCTTAAGACGACAGACAATGAGTGACAAAGTATATTTGAATTCTATCAGACTTGAAGGTAAGCAGACTCCTTCATGGTCAAGTATTCCTCATCAAACCTGGCAGACAATTCTCAATAACTTCTTTTTTAAAATTGCTGACAGCTTTGCATTCATGGACGTTTTAGAAAAAAAGGATTTATTTCCAAAAGGGCTGACCTTCTTTGAAAATTGGGAACTCGAAAACACTGACTTAATCGATCTTAACGGCAATATTGTTTGTAAGTTCAAATTAAACGACGACTGTAGACGTAAATTATTAATTCAGGACTTCGCTTTGCATGAAAAGGGAATGAATCCCCCTAGAGACTATCGCGAATACGACGACGATCATTACTATTACGATTTTGACGAACTATACTTTTTCTCGGCAGACAGACTAATTGGTGTTTTCATAAATCACGAGGACATGATACAATTTAAAAATTTAACCCAGCAAGAAAATTCTCTTTTGCTTCAACTTGACAAAAGCATTACGGTTGACATCATTGACGAACTTGACTTGCAAAAAAGCATTCAAAACAAAGGTGGACAATAAAGCCAGCCGCTAACACAGGTCTTGCTCCATTTTTTGCGTGTTAAAGCTCAAATGCGTAACTTGACATAGCAAAATACGGCGCAAGGCCTGAGAACGTTAACCGCAAATATCAAAACAATCAGCCACAATTATAGAACACCTATCATGGACCAAATCATCCAATTAAAAATCTCACTTGACGACATCGAACCTAAAATCTGGCGACGTTTTGCCGTTCCCGATTCCATTTCCCTGCACAGGATGCACAGCATTATACAAACAGTTATGGGTTGGGATGATTACCACCTCTATTCTTTCAAAATCGCTGATGCTGAATACCATCTACCCAATCCGGAACTGGACGACGGGCTTGACCTATTGAGAACTAGGCCGAGTCCTAAAAATTCTAAGAAGGTAAAACTGCGTGAGTTGAACTTGAAACCCGGCCGGAAATTCAAATATATCTATGATTTCGGCGACGACTGGAGGCACACCATCGCCGTCGAAAAAGTCTTCGCCCCGGATAGCGGCACCAAGGTGCCATGGTGTTTGGATGGCCGAAGAAACTGCCCACCCGAGGACTGCGGCTCGATCCCGGGCTATGAACGCATCATCGAGATCCTTAAAAGCGGCCCCAAGACCAAGGATGATAAGGATCTTATGACTTGGCTGGGCGAAGGCTACGATCCGGAATACTTCGATCCGGCCGATGTCAATGTATGTTTTACCCCTAAAAAGCGGAAAATACCAAAAAAATAGGCTGGGGCCGCCAATCTTACCTTCCCCTGGCCCCCTACCGGCATTGAAGGGAGAAATGCTCCCGTGCCCTCCCGACGGCAGACGCCAAGAAGAAGCCCCGCCTAACACTGAGCG
>DHHE01000061.1 GCA_002403115.1 bacterium UBP2_UBA4780
TGCCTGGAGCCCTCGGACTCCCAGGAGTGCCTGGAGTACGCCAGGCTGGCCTTCGAGCTCTCCGAAAAGTTCGACACCCCGGTGCTCCTGCGGCTGACCACACGCATCTCGCATTCCAAGGGCGTGGTCGAACCTGGCGAGCGGAAAGAACACAAACCGTCGGGATACGTCAAGGACATCAAAAAGCGCATCACCATCCCGGCCCATGCCAGAAAAATGCACGTCAAGGTCGAGGAGCGATTGCGCAGGCTGGCCGAATACGGCGAGACCTTTCCCGGGAACGGGGTGGAGAAGGGCGACCGGAAACTGGGCATCATTACCAGCGGAATCTCCTACCAGTACGCCAAAGAGGTGTTCCCCGGGGCCTCTTTCCTCAAGCTGGCCCTGACCTACCCCCTGCCCAGGAAGCTGATCGCCGATTTCATCCGTAGCGTGGACGAGGTTTACGTCATCGAGGAGAACGACCCGTTCCTGGAGGAGCAGATCAAGGCCATGGGATATTCGCCCAAGGGCCAGTGCGCCTTCGACAAGCCGATCACCGGGAAGGACAAGGTGCCCATCGTGGGCGAATTGGACCCGACGGCGGTGGCCAGGGCCTTCGGGCTGCAGAAGGAGCCGCCCCATAAAAACATCGATATCCCCGGCCGGCCGCCGGTGCTGTGCCCGGGCTGCCCGCACCGCGGGGTGTTCTTCGCCATCAGCAAGCTGAAGCTGACGGCCACCGGCGACATCGGCTGCTACACCCTGGGGATGATGGAGCCGCTGGAGGCCATGGACACCGTCATCTGCATGGGCGGCTCGGTGACCGCGGCCATGGGCCTGGAGAAGGCCCTGGGCCCGGAAATGGCCAGGCGGACGGTGGCGGTCATCGGCGACTCCACCTTCTTCCACTCCGGCATCACCGGCCTCATCGACATGGTCTACAACAACGCCCAGGGGACGGTGGCCATCCTGGACAACCGGATCACGGCCATGACCGGGCATCAGGAGAACCCGGGATCCGGCAAAACGCTCCAGGGCCTGCCGGCGCCCGTCCTCTCGTTGGAGGAGATCTGCCGCTCCTGCGGGGTCAAGGACGTCCATGTGATAAACCCGCTGGACCTCAAGGCCACCGAGGCGGCGCTGAAGGCGGCGGCCGGCCACCCCGGCGTGTCGGTGGTGATCGCGAAATCGCCCTGCATCCTGATCGACAAGAAATTCAAGCCGGCCCTGCACGTGGACGAGGAGGCATGCGTTGGCTGCAGGCTGTGCCTGAAGCTGGGCTGCCCGGCAATATCCTTCGACTCCAAAAAGAAGAAGTCGCACATCGACCCCATCTTCTGCACCGGGTGCGAGGTCTGCGCGTCGCTCTGTCCCAAGAAGGCCATGAAACGGTGAACGTAGGAACGTTAAACGTAGTAACGGCTGACGTAGTAACGTTGGGCGTGGCGGCATGAACAAGTTCAGGGATCTGCGGGTTTATCAGAAGGCGGTCTCGTACTCGAAAACCATCTACGAATTGACCGCCAAGTTCCCGAGAAGCGAAGTGTTGGGCTTGACTTCTCAACTCCGGCGGGCGGCGTACTCGATCGTGCTCAACATCGCGGAAGGCGCGGGAAGCGCTTCGACAAAAGAGTTCATACGCTTTCTGGACATCGCCCAAAGGTCGACGTTCGAGGTGATGGCGGGGCTGGACATCGCCAAGGAAATAGGCTTTCTCTGTACGGACAATTACCATCAAAATCAGCAGGAGGCTATAGAGATCAGCGTCATGCTCAAGGGACTGCAACAAAGCCTACGGAAGCGATCTTAGTGCCTTACGTTAAACGCCTAACGCTACTACGTTAATACGAGGAAAAAGTGAAGACAGTCAACATCCTGATCTGCGGGGTCGGAGGCCAGGGCGTCCTTCTGGCCGGGGACATCATCGCCGAGGCGGCCATGGCCTGCGGGCACGACGCCAAGAAGTCCGAGGTCCACGGCATGGCCCAGCGCGGCGGCAGCGTGGTCAGCCACGTGCGCTACGGGGACAAGGTGCACTCGCCGCTGATCCGCCAAGGCGAGGCCGACGTCGTTTTATCGTTCGAAGAGATGGAAACCGCCCGCTACCTGGATTTCCTCGGAAAGGAAGGGACGGTTATCATAAACCGCCAGCAGGTGATGCCGATGACCGTGGCCACCGGCAAGGACGAGTACCCGGACGACATCGTCGAGAGGATCAAGTCGCAAGTTCCCGGCACCGCCCTCTGCCCGGGGATGGAACTGGCCGAGAAGGCGGGCAGCCCCAAGACCATCAACATGGTGCTGCTGGGGGCGCTGTCGAAGCGGCTGGAGCTTCCGACCGACAAATGGCTGGAGACGATCTCCCGGCGCGTGCCGCCGAAGACGGTGGACATGAACAAGAAGGCCTTCGAGCTGGGCCGGGGGTGCTGATCCCCATGTCACCCTGAGATTGCCCCACGCCCGGCATGCTGAAGGGTGAACGTAAGAACTCGCTCCATGACATCGTCCGACGAAGTTAGGCCGTATTCTAATATCGCTCCGGTCTACGACATCCTTATGGAGGAGGTGGACTACGGTGCTTGGGCCGACTACGTCGCTGAAATACTATCCAAACATGGCATAGTGCCCCGGGCCAGGCTGCTGGACCTGGCCTGCGGCACGGGCACGGCCACGACCCTCCTGGCGGAAACGGGATTCAGCCTGGTCGGGCTAGATCTATCCGACGAGATGCTGGCGGTCGCCCGGGCCAAAGCCGGCTCGAGGAAGATCGCGATAGACTGGCGGCAGGGGGACATGCGGCGGTTCGAATTGGATGAACCGGTCGACGCCGCCATCTGCCTGTTCGACAGCGTCAACTACCTGACCGAGGAGCCGGAACTGATGGATTGTTTCAACAGCGTCCGAAAGTCGCTCCGGCCCGGCGGCCTTTTCCTGTTCGACATGAACACCATCCACGCCCTGAGCCAGAACTGGGGCAACGGCACCAAGGTCCGCCAGGACGGCGAGGTCCATTCCATCTGGCGCAGCTGCTACCAGCCCTGCGACCGCACCGCCAGGATGGATCTGACCGTCTTCCGCCCGGACGGGAACGGGGGATACCGCAAGCTGCGGGAGGTACACGTGGAGCGGGGGTATGAGTCCGGCGAGGTCGAGGACCTGCTTCGGCAGGCGGACTTCGGGGAAATCGAAACCTACAAGCACGGCACCTTCAGCAGACCTGAGGCAGACACGGCACGGATCATGATAACCGCGAAGGCTTGAGATGCGCTTCATCGCCGACCTCCACCTCCACTCCAAGCACAGCCGGGCCACCAGCCCGGAGATGGACCTGGAGCACATCACCGAGTGGGCCAAGGTGAAGGGCCTGGAGCTGCTGGGCACCGGGGACTTCACCCACCCGGCCTGGTTCAAGGAACTGCGCTTCAAGCTGGAGTCCAACGGCAAGGGCCTTTACCGCTACAAGGGCGTCCACTTCATGCCGACGGCCGAGGTCAACACCATCTTCACCAAGGACGGCCGCACCCGCAAGGTCCATCACGTCATCGCCGCGCCCTCGCTGGAGGTCGCCACCGAGGTCTCCAACCACCTCAAGAAGTACGGCGACCTGTCCATCGACGGCCGGCCCATCCTGCCCATCTACGCCTCGCGCCTAGCCGAGATCGTCTTCGGAATATCGCCGGAGTGCATGCTGATCCCGGCCCACGTCTGGACCCCGCACTTCTCGGTCTTCGGATCCAACTCGGGCTTCGACCGCATCGAGGACTGCTACGAGGAGCACACCGACAAGATCTTCGCCCTGGAGACGGGCTTGTCGTCGGACCCGCCCATGAACTGGAGGCTGTCGGCCCTGGACCGCTACGCGCTGATCTCCTGCTCCGACGCCCACAGCCCCTCCAAGCTGGGGAGGGAGGCGGTGGTCTTCGACTGCGAGCTGGATTACCGGGAGATACGGCAGGCTCTCAAGGAAAAGGATCCGAAAAAACTCAAGGCCACCATCGAGTTCTTCCCCGAGGAGGGCAAGTATCACTACGACGGACACCGGGCCTGCGGCAAAAGGCTCACGCCCAGGGAAGCCGTCAAGCACGGCAACAAGTGCCCCCTGTGCGGGAAAAAGATTTCGCCCGGCGTCCTGCACCGGGTTGAGGAGCTGGCCGACCGGAGGGCCGGGGAGCGGCCGGAGAACGCCATCGACTACATCAGCCTGGTGCCCTTGGAGGAGATCATCGCCGCCGCCCTGGAAGTGGGCACCGGCACGCAGACGGTATCGCGGGAGTACCGCCAGCTGGTGGCCCGCTTCGGCAACGAGTTCACGGTGCTGATGGACGCCAACGAGTCGGAGATGCTGGAGGTGGCCCAGGAAAAGGTGGCCCAGGGCATCGCCGCGGTGCGCCGGGGCCAGGTGCACGTGGAGCCGGGATACGACGGGGAGTACGGGAAGATCGAGCTCTTCGG
>DHHE01000039.1:0-5700 GCA_002403115.1 bacterium UBP2_UBA4780
AATGCGCGACAAGAAGGTCATAGAAGAAATGGTGGTGCTGGCCGAGCGATTCGGCCAGACCATCGAGTTCGACGAGTTCGACGGCCGGGGCGGCTGGTGCCGGGTCAAGGGCAGCGACCGGGTGATCATCAACGAGCGGCTGGCCCCCAAGGAGCAGATCCGCATCCTGGCCCGGGTGCTGGCCGGATACCCCATCGAGGAGCAGGCCATGGCCCCCAAGGTGCGGCAGATAATCGAGGACGCCAGGCTGGAGCTTGAGCCGGAACCGGAGCCCGAACCCGGACCGCACCCGGCAAAGGAATCCGAGCCCGCATCAGCAGTGAAGCCCGGGTCCCTGGTGCCAGAAGGAACGGAACCGGTCCCGGCGGTCGAGCCGGACACGGAACAGGAGAACAAGAAACGGGAGGCGGATGGTGCCCCGGATTGACGGAGGCATCGGCTTCGAGTGGCGCACCCGGGCCGAGTACTACGGGTTCCCGCTGGTCTGCGTGGCCTTCGGCCGCAACGGCCGGGGAGGGATGCGGGTGGCCAGGGGCTGGATAGCCGTCGGCCAGTTCGCCATCGGGGCCGTCACCTTCGCCCAGTTCGGACTCGGACTGGTGTTCGGGTTGGGCCAGTTCATGGCCGCCCCGATGGTAGTGGCCCAATTCGCCCTGGGGCTTCTTTTCGGGCTGGGCCAGTTCGCCACCGGTTACGTGGCCGTGGGGCAGATCGCTTTCGGATACTACGCGCTGTGCCAAGGAGGCATTGGCTGGCACGTCTGGAGGCAGGGCTACCAGGACCCGCAGGCGGTGGAGTTCTTCGCCGGGCTGGCCGAAAGGCTAGGCCTGCCGTTTTTCCAGGGCAAACATCCGCCGACGCCGGAGAGGGCGCCCTAGCGGCTCGGAGGCCCGCGAAGCAAGCCACCGACCCGGCATTTGGTAACATAACATAATAAAAATAGTAAAGATAGCGGAGATCGGGAATGAGGAGGATCTGGACATGGGGGCTGGTGCCCCTGGCCCTGGGGATCCTGATAGGCATCCTGATATTGGGGCCGTTCGTAATAAAGTGGCTGTGGGCCTGGACCGTGCCCGACCTTTTCCCCGGGGCGGCGGCCGGCGGCCTGGTGGCCACCGAGATAAGCTGGTGGTCGGCCTTCAAGCTGGCGCTGTTCGTGGCCTTCCTGGCGGCCACCACCGGCATCAGGAGCCGGGGGAGGGAATGACCGGCGGGGGCATCGAGGAGGAGGCCCGGCAGAATTTCAACTCCGGCTACAACTGCGCCGAATCGGTGCTGGTGGCCCTGTCGCAGCAGCCGGTGTTTCAGGGCCGGGACTGTCTGCGGCATATCCCCAGGATGGCCACCGGGTTCGGCGGGGGCCTGGCCCGCAACGGGAGCATCTGCGGGGCGCTGGCCGGCGGGGTGATCGCCATCGGCCTGGTGCTGGGGCGGGACGACGCCAAGGGGAGCCGGGACCCATGCTATCCCGCGGTCGACCGCCTGCTGGCCGAGTTCCAGGAGGCCTGGGGCAGCTGGCTTTGCCGGGAGATATCCCGGGTGGACCTGAAGACCGTGTCCGGACAAAAGCTCTACCAGCAGGTGGTCCACTTCGAGGTCTGCAACCAGGTGGTGGCCTGGGCGGCGCGGCGGGCCGGGGAACTGATAACAGAGTTCGTTCCGGGGTCAACCGGGATCGGATGAAATCAAGCCCTGCCGGAAGGCAGGGCTTGACGCTGGGGAAGGGGATGAAAAACGCCCGGAAAGGGTTCCGGGCTGATGATGACGGGGCCGACGGGACTCTCCGCCAGCCGCACTGCAGGGGGGCAGGGCGGCGGCGCCTGCCTGCCGCAGGAGGGGATGCGCCGTCGCAAGGCAAGCTGCCGGCGCAGAACCCGCGCAATGTAAACGCCCTGCCTTTCGGCAGGACTTTCTTGCGATGGCGGGGCCGACGGGACTCGAACCCGCGACCTCCGACGTGACAGGCCGGCGTTCTAAACCAAACTGAACTACGACCCCGACATCGGCCATATTATAGCAAATAACGCCGGACATGTCAATCGCCCCGTTCGGAAACATACGGCCGCGGTTGACGTATTGATATGGTAATGGTATAATTACGACCTTGGCCGCCGGGAAAACCCAAGCGGCCGGTCATTCACTAGTTAAGCACAGAGAAGGGCCTGATCTCATATGTTTCAGCGCTACCTGGCACTGGCCTTGTGGTTCTATGCGGCGGCGGCCTGGGCCCTGCCCGTCTCCGAGATGAGGGTGGAGGGCAACAACCGGATAGACGACAGCATCATCCTCAACAGCACCCTGGTGCTGCCGGGCGACGATTATTCGGCGGCCGCGGTCTCCGAGGCCGTCAAGCGGGTCTACTCCCTGGGCTACTTCCAGGAGGTCTCGGCCCGGGCCGACAGCTCCGAGTACGGAATGACAGTGACGATTACGGTCGCCGAAAAGCCGACGGTGGCCCGGGTGGAGGTGCTGGGGAACACCAAGGTCAAGACCCAGGAGATACAGGACAGCGTCCAGGTGAGGCCGGGCGCCTTCCTTGACCAGCGGGCCATCTCCCGTTCCAGGGACTGGATCCGGGACCGCTACATGGAGAAGGGATACGTCAACGTTTCGGTGCGGGACACCCTGATCGAATCCGGCGAGCAGTACGCGGTGCGCTTCATCATCGACGAGGGCCGCAAGGTCAGGGTGAAGTCGGTGGTGGTCCACGGCAACCAGGCCGTCAAGGACAAGGCCGTCATCAAGGCCATGAAGACCAAGCCCCGGGGCTGGGGGACGGTGCTCAAGGTCATCCCCTGGTTCCGCAAGGGCGCCTTCAACCGGGACACCCTGGCCATCGATCTGGAGCGGGCCGCCCGGCTCTACCAGAACCACGGCTACATCGAGGCCGGGGTGACCCTGGACTCGGTGGCCTACACAGCCAGCCAGGACCGGGTGGTAATACACCTCTCGGTGAGCGAGGGCGCCAGGTACCGCATCGGCAGCCTGGAGTTCAACGGCAACCAGAAGTTCCCCTCGGCCACCCTGGCCCGCGTCTCCCAGCTCAAAACCGGGGCGGTCTACCGGGCCGACGACGCCGACAAGACACTGGAGAACCTGTACTCCGTCTACACCGAGGAGGGATACATCTACAGCCACATCGTCCCGGCCCAGGACCTGGAGGACTCCACCGTCAACCTCTCCTACGGGATAACCGAGAACAATCAGGCTTACGTCAACCGGGTGATCATCGAGGGGAACACCAAGACCAGGGACAAGGTCATCCGGCGCCAGCTGAAGATATCCCCGGGCCAGCTTTTCCGGCGCTCCTCGGTCATCCGCAGCCAGCGGGAGATTTTCGCCCTGGGGTTCTTCGAGGACGTCCAACTCAACTACCTGCCGGCCGACACCCTGGGCGACATCGACCTCATCTTCGAGGTCAAGGAGAAGCATGTCGGCCAGTTCCAGATCGGCACCACCTACGGGGCGATCGACGGCTTGGCCGGCTTCATCCAGGTGGGGTGGCCCAACGTCATGGGCCGGGGCCAGGCGGCCAACGTCAAGACCGAGTTCAGCAAGAGGAAGTTCAACATCGAGCTGGGGTTCACCGAGCCCTGGCTGTTCGACACTCCCACCTCGGCCGGCTTCGACCTCTACCACTCGTCGCGCAACTACGCCAATTACGACGAGCAGAGGACCGGCGGCGCCGTCCGCCTGGGCCGCCCGGTGCCATATATCGACTTCACCCGGGCCTACTGGCACTACCGGCTGGAGCGGATCAACGTCTTCAACCTGTCTGCCCTGTACGCCGGGTACCTCAAGGACCAGCAGTGGCCCAAGTTATCGTCCAGCACCGGCCTGACCCTGGTGCGCGACAGCCGGGACCGTCCGTTCAACGCCTCCAGCGGCACCCGGACGGTGGCCAGCACCGAGTTTTCGGGCGGCATCCTGGGGGGGAGGGTGGACTACCAGAAGTACCTGCTGGAGTACCGCCTCTACCATCCGCTGTTCTGGAAGCTGGTGGGCATGTTCCGCGCCAAGAGCGGTCTGGTGGACGGCTACGGCTCGTCGGAGTCGGTGCCGGTCTACGAGTACTTCTACGTGGGCGGTGTGGGCGACGACGGCATCCGGGGCTATCCCGACCGCGGCGTCAACCGCCAGGGAGGCCGGACCATGCTGGTGGGCAACCTGGAGGTCAAGTACAGCTTCAACCCCAGCGTCTACCTGCTGGCCTTCGCCGACGCCGGCAATTCGTGGATGAGCGCTGGCGACTTCAGGGAGGGAATGAAGCAGGACCTGGAGAAGCTGATGTACAAGGGGGTCGGCGCCGGGATCAGGCTGGAGGTGCCGATGCTGGGCATCCTGGGCCTGGACTGGGGCTACGGGCTGGACCGGGCCCGGGCCGGGCTAAAGGGCAACGCGGAGCTGCATTTCCAGCTGGGGACGACCTTCTAACCAACCGGGGAAGTTCGAGAGGTTCGATAAGCGGGAGAGGTTAAAGAAGTTGGAAAAGTTCGGAAGGTTAGACAGGTTCGAGAAGTTCGAGATGTTCCGGAGGTTCGGAAGAAATCAGGGGGCGATGAGAAGATGAGAAGGACACTGACTATCGCGGCCGGAGCGCTTCTGGTTTTATGCGCCGGGGCGGCCTGGGGCCAGCGCGTCGGCTACATCGACACCAAGAAGGTGATGGAACGCTACGGCGGATCGGCCGAGATCAGGCAGGAGGTCAACCGGGCGGTGGAGGCCTGGAACCGGGAGATCGCCGCCCGCAAGCAGGCCCTCGACTCGCTGGAGCGCGAGCTGGACAACCAGCAGCTGGTCATCAGCAGCGAGCGCCGACGGCTGAAGCAGGACGAGATCAAGCGGCGCCGCGCCGCCCTGGAGGCTTTCGTCCGCGAGGTTTACGATCCGGGCGGCAAGGCCGAGCTCAAGAACCGTGAACTGGCCAGGCCGATGGTGGATAAGGTGGGGACCATCGTCAAGAAGGTGGCCCTGGACAACAACCTGCTGATGGTGCTGGACTCCTCGGTGGGCGGCCTGGTTTACGCCGCCAAGGACCTGGACATCACCGACCTGGTGCTGGAGGAGCTGGACAAGTCGGAGGGACGCACCACCAAGGCGGTGGCCAGCCTGGTGGTCTTCCCGCTGACCGATGCCGATCAGGAGTCGGCCCGCAAGAAATACGGACAACAGGCGTTCGATTACCTTTGGGCCTCGTTGGACCGGGCCAAGGCCTTCAAGCCCCTGGCCAAGCGGGAGGTGGAAGACCTGTTAAAGGACAAGGGGCTGGCCAACCGCCCGGTACCCGAGGCCCGGGCCTACGAGCTGGGCAGGATCCTCAACGCCGAGTTCATGACCCTGGGCCAGGCGGCGGCCGACGCCCAGACCGGCCGGATCACCATCACCGTCAAGCTCTACAACGTCGACCTGAAGATACTTCTTTTGGAGGCCGTGGAGGAGGCCCGGGACGAGCAGGAGATGGCCACCACGGTGGACAAGCTGGTGGAGCGGCTGGGGCAGAAGGCACAGGGGCAGTGATAAGGGCCAGCGCCTCGAAGATCGCCGCCGCCTGCGGCGGCACCCTGTCCGGCCCGGACGTCGAATTGACCGGGCTGGCGGGCCTCAGGGAGGCGAAACCGGGAGATCTCTCGTTCCTGGCCAACCTCAAGTACGCCGAATACCTCGAAACCACCAAGGCCTCATGTGTCATAATCCCGAACA
>DHHE01000039.1:5748-23490 GCA_002403115.1 bacterium UBP2_UBA4780
GGAGTCGAGGGGGGCGGCGCCTTCCTATATCGTTTCCGATAACCCCTACCTGGCCTGGGCCAAGGCGGTCACCCTCTTCGTCCAGGCAACGGCCGAGAAGCCTGCGCCCGGCGTCCATCCATCCGCTTTCGCCGATCCATCGTCCAAGATCGACCCGGCCGCCTCCATCGGAGCCCAGGCGGTAGTCGAGTCCGGGGCCGAGATCGGGCCGGGGACCGTGGTCATGCCCCTGGCCTATGTCGGCAAGAAAGCGAGGATCGGCCGCGACTGTCTGATCTATTCCCATGTCTCCATCCGCGAGGACTGCGTGCTGGGCGACCGGGTGATCCTGCACTGCGGGACGGTCATCGGTTCGGACGGGTTCGGCTACGCCAGGGACGGGGCCAGGCAGTTCAAGATACCGCAGGTGGGCAACGTGGTCATAGGGGACGACGTGGAGATCGGGGCCAACGTCACCGTGGACAGGGGGGCGGCCGGACCGACCGTCATCGGCCGGGGAACAAAGATAGACAACCTGGTGCAGATAGCCCACAACGTGAGGATAGGCGAGGACTGCGTGGTGGTGGCCCAGTCCGGCGTGGCCGGGTCCACCAAGCTGGGGGACCGGGTGATCCTGGCGGCCCAGGCCGGGGTCATCGGGCACATCGAGATCGGGGACGACTCCATGGTCGGCGCCCAGTCGGGCGTGCCCAAATCCCTGCCGCCGAAGAGCATCGTCTTCGGCTATCCGGCTCGGCACCACATGAAGGCCAAGCGGATCGAGGCGGTGGTGGACCGCCTGCCGGAATACGCCAAAAGGGTGCAGGAGCTGGAGAAAAAGGTGGCCGAGCTGGAAAAAGGGATGGGGGAGAAGAAAAACAGGGAAAATTAAAACATGGCGTCATCCAGTGCTTGCCGGTATCGAGTAGAACAGCTCCGCTTTAAGTTAGCGGGGCTGTTCTTTTACCCGGAATGCCAACGCGCCACGGCGGGCGCACCGAGCCGAACGCCGTGACGGCGGCGCTCTTTCGGCATCGAATCCGGGTCAGGGGCGGCAGGGATCGGTCCAAGCCGGCCTATCTTATCAGTACGATAAATACGCCCGCAGCGATTGCGAGGATGGCCATAATAGTGCCGAGTCCCGAGAAGTTGAGGCTCAACAACGGTATCAGGCCCGTTAAGATGAGCCAGATGCCCAGCAGGAGCATGCCAAGATTCTTTGGTAATTTCATTGGAGGGACCCTTTCTGCGGTTGAGTTGAGAGTGTTTTGCGGAAAACGAGGGCCGGCACGCCACCGACCAACGCTCCGGTTCATCTGGAGCATGCTGCACTGGCTCATCCGGGCCAGCCCCCGCTGCGGACGGTCGTGATCGATGACGAGGAGGATTGCCAAGACGACGATGGCCGAGTAAACCGCTGTCGGCACCTGAATCCGGGCGCCGCCCAGACCGTTCCCATACCCGGAGATCCCCGCAGCCAGTATCGCGAAGTCCAGCAGCACAACAGCGCGCTCTCCGGAACGTGATTGATCACGGCCACATCGCGCTGAGATTTATAGTAGAGGTTCCGCCGCCGCGGCAGCGTTTGCCATTTGCCACAATCTACTTCCGGTAATCGTACCGGGAGAGAACCATGGCGAGCGTGAATCCAAGAAGAAGGGAGAGCAACCCCAGGAACGCAACTTGCGTGCCGATGATCTGCATTCGGGTCAGCTAATTGTGTGTTTTAGACCCCCTGCACCAAGTCGACAGCCCAGTTCACCCGCAAAAGTCAGAAGGCATAAAAGCGCTACGGCGATCAATGTTATCGATTGCTTGTAGAGGAACGCGTATGGCATAGATCTCCTTGGCGAGCTGCCATGGCCTGTTAAGGGTTAGCTTCTATTTGGTCTTGGCGAGAAATTTATCCGGCATTTTCAAGTCGCGCAAAGCATATTCCTTCTCGGCCGCAATCCGTATCTTCCGTGCATTGTCGAGAATAAGGCCGTAAAGCAGGTAAAAACCGTTGTCGGCGCTGTCATCCATCACTCCGTGCTCCGCAATATCAACCATACGACCGACCAGGTTGAGTACGGTGTCCAGGTGTTTGTTCGCTTTATCAGGACTCATGATCATTGCCTAAGGTTGCCTTTAAGGTGTGCATGTTGACGATATGAAGGTATTCTAATGGGGAACATGAGGTAGGCGACAGTGCCGTCAATGGATCCGAATTGCAGGGGTGGACTAGCCCTTCCTGGTTCTGACAAGCAGGAGCACGCCCCCAAGAACTATCGCCCCCACCCCGGCCCAGAGCGGAAAGTAGACCGTACGTGTTTCATTTACCGACAGCTCGAACGATCCCAGCTTGGCCCGGTGGGTCTGCCTGGTGTATCTGAACCCGCCATAGGCCAAGCCCAAGCATCCGGCGACGATCAGCAAGATTGCCACGATTTTGATGGTGTTCATTTCTTCATCCTTTTGGATTATTGTTAAGGAAAGCGCACCCGACAGCCTCTGGAGGGACGAAACACTCCGTATCAGCCATTAGGGCTTGCCTGTCGGTGCTGATTGGATCTTCTTGCCGGGCGCCGACCGGCAAAATGCCTATGAACCTTGGCTGCGATCTGGCGGTCCGTCATCTTGTCGACCGATTCAACGGATGCTATCCGTCCGCCGAGCCCGGCTTTGACAAGTCGCGCCTTCAGTTCGCCCTTGGCTTCGCCGGGCCCTAGCAACAATATGGATTCCGCGCTGCCGATGCAGGCGATGACCGCGGTGTAGTAGAGGTTGAGATGACCCGTCAGGGACCTCTGACGGCTGTCGTCCGCGGGGACCAGCTGCGATTCAAAGCGGCCCTTGAGAGGGGAGTCCCCGGAACGACGGAGCTGCCGTTCCGTATTCGATATTACCAGCCCTATCTCCTCGCCTTTGCCGGTGACCGTTACGACCACGGCCTTCTTGTGGTCTATCCACAAACCGACCCCTGATCTCATTGTTCTCCTTTCTCTTTCGGTAGCCCCGTAAAAGCCGCTTCGGGGGATTCGCGGGGCGGGGCGTTTTCGGGCGTTGCGTCATCGGGTGAGAGAATCCAGCGAAGGGCCATTTCATAGTCCGTGAAGGCATTGACCGAGAAACCTTGGTTGTGGGAGCAGGTCTCGAAGAAATGAGCCAGGTCGAAGTTGACCCCCGGCGCGACCAGCAGCGCCACTTTTCTTCGGAATGCATCGCCATGACGGGAAAGCTCCGATGCCAGTTCATAAAGATCCGGCACCGACAAGTCGCTCCGCGTGCCCCGGAAATCGACGAAAAGCTCGTAATCTGCCGGGGGAGACTCGGCTTTAGCGATATCGGCCAGAAGTTTGCGGCTCGAAGTGATGTCGATGATGCCGGCGGGGGTCACCTCAATAAACTCGGATGCGGTGATGATCTTGATCTTCGTGGCCATGGGAAACCTCCTAATTCAATGGCGATTCAACAATGCCGGAACAAGGATTGTTTAACCGGGGTAAATGAATATCGTCGGTATTTGTAAAAAATAGCGGTGATAGCGCCGGTATTAATGACCGAGCGAAGGCAAAAGAAAAGGAACCGATTCACTCATCCGATCAAGTCCCTGATCTTAGCAGACAACTCGGCGATCCTGAACGGTTTAGTGACGTAGTAATCTGCTCCGGCAGAGAGCCCGGTTTCGATGTCCTTGTCCTGGGTCTTGGCGGTGACCATGATCACCTTGATCGTCTGCAGGCCCGGGTCGGCCTTGATCAGTCGGCAGATTTCGAATCCGTCGAGACCAGGCATCATAACGTCAAGCACCATCAGGTCCGGGACAACCGATCGTGCCTGCTGCAGGGCAGAGGCGCCGGAGGTGGCTTGCGAGACCAGGTAATGTCCGCGGGTAAGCAGGTCGGAGATAAGCAACAACATGTTGGGGTCGTCGTCGACCACCAAAATCCTTTTCATCCCACGCTCCTTGAGTATGCACAGGATACGGTCAGGCCAGGAGTTCGTTCACCTTGGCCTTAAACTCCTGAAGGTTAACAGGTTTGGTGATGTAGGCGGACACGCGCCCGACATTAAAGACGTAATCGTCCTCTAGGTGCTTGAATGCAGAACAGACGATGATCGGCGTCGTCTTCTTAAGCTCCCGGATCTTCTGAACGACCTCCAGCCCGTTCATGTCGGGCATCTTGATGTCGAGGATTATCAGGTCGTAGTCGTCTTTGATGATCTTGCGCACAACCTCGCGCCCGGTGGCGACCGAGATCACCTCGTGTCCGGCTTCGGTCAAAACCTCATCGAAAAGCAGCCTGATGTTAACCTCGTCGTCGGCTACCAGTATCCTCTTCATTCATCTCCTTTATGACTTGCGATGGCGATCGTATCGTGCCGTTGAATGACGCGCAGGATGCGTTATAAAGCCGGCAGATCGCGAGCGCAGGGAAGGGAAAGGGTGAAGACCGTGCCGTTGAGCAAGTCGCTTGTGACCGTGACCTTGCCCAAATGCTCCTCGGCTATTTTCTGGATGATGGCCAGACCGAGGCCGGTTCCAGCCTGCTTGGTGGTGAAGAACGGCTTGAAGATGTCCTCGAGGTTCTCCGGCGGTATGCCGCAGCCGGTGTCTGCCACGGTCATCTCTATCCAGGGAATCCCGTTGTGGTCGGCGCGTATGGCGGAAAGCGTCACCAACCCGCCGGAATCCGTGGCATCGAGAGCATTGTTCACCAGGTTAAGCATCACCCGTTCCAGCCGCACCGAATCACCCCGGAACGCGGGCAGATCGTCGCCGATCCTGGTCTCGATGACAACCCCTTTGCGAGCGGCCAGAGCTTGTTTGGACGAGAGAACCTGATCGGCCAGGGCTTTAAAGTCGATCAATGTGATTATGTTCTTTTTCTGATGGGCGAAGTCGAGTATGTCAGAGATCAAATCATCAATGCGGAACGATTCGTGCACGATGATGTCAACATACTTGCGGAGCTTGTCGGAAACATAGATCTTCATCTGCAAAAGCTGGCTGAATCCGGCGATAGAATTCAGCGGGTTGCGGATCTCGTGGGCCATCACCGCGGCCATTTCGCCCAGTATCGCCAGCTTCTCGGAATGCTTTACCCGCTCCTCGAGGCTTTTTGTCTGGGAAAGGTCGGTGAAGACTGCGATGGCCCCGTTGGAACCCGTCGTCTGGCTGTAGAGAAGAGAAGTGGAGACGCCAAGAGGTATCTCACGGCCGTCGGCCGTTGTTATCACCAATTCGTTACGACGAATATTGACGCCTGTCTCCATGGTGCGCGACAGCAGGCGTTCCAACGGTTCCAGCCGGGGATTGTCCCGAAGCGGCTTGCCGATCATGGTCGAGGCCGGTGCGCCGAACAAGCTGGACGCCACGCGGTTGAACGTCGTGACGGCGCCGTTGAGGTCGACCACGAGCACGCCGCTGCTGAGGCTGGCCAGGATATTCTCGTTGTATTCCTTCAGGATCTTGGCGCTTTCGCCGGCCCGGAGGATCTCAACGTTGGCAGCCTCTACCTCATGGCGAAGGCGCTGCTCGAACAGCTCTTTGGTGCGACGCTTGCCCTGGAACAGGGCGCACGGAGGCAGACAGGGCGTTCCCAGGAACGACCTCATCCTTATCCTTAATGAAGCAAACGGTATATTCATGGTCGTGACAAAGAATTAAACGATACCAGAGACGCATGATCTGAACATTGAACCCTGACCCGCGGATGCCCGGGGAAATGGCGCAAAAGGAGCAAAAGCGAACCCGTTAGGCCGCCCTCACGGGAAAACAGCGCGTATCCCGCTGGAAAACGGGATTATGGTGTCGAACGCCTGCGGTTGATCGGAGCTATATTGCCGCTTGATGGCTAGTATCTCCTCCTGAACGGAAAAGAAGGCATCCGCCACATCCGGATCGAAATAGCTTCCCCGGCCCTCCCGGATTACGGCCAGGGACTCCTCCACGGAAAACGATTCTTTGTAGTGTCGCTTGGAGGTCACGGCATCGAAAACATCGGCGATGGCGGCGATGCGGCAGGAGATGGGTATCTCAAGGCCCTTGAGATTATGGGGATATCCGCTGCCATCCCACTTCTCGTGATGGTGCAGGGCTATGGTCGAACCCAACTTTATGAATTCTGCGTCCGAGCCGCTGAGGATCTTGGCACCAATGACCGTGTGTCGTTTCATGATTTCCCATTCCCCGGGATCAAGTTTGGACGGTTTATTAAGTATCCGGTCGGGAATACCTATCTTGCCCAGATCGTGCATGGGCACTGCATATAGAATAGTCTCAATGGTGTCGCTGTCCAGGCCCATGCGGCGGGCTACGGCGGCGGAATAGCGGCTCATGCGCTGGATATGCGCGCCAGTCACCTCATCCTTGCTTTCAGCTGCCATTGACAAACGATAGATCGTCTCAAGTGAGGCCGACTTTAACTGTTCAAGGGCATTCTTCAGGTCCTTGGTTCTGCCGGCAACCTCTGACTCCAGCTCCTTCCGGTAATTGCCCATCAAGTCGTTGTAGGCCTTGACCTTTAGCAGGGACCGGACCCGGGCTAAAAGCTCCATCTTGTCAACCGGCTTTGTGATGAAATCGTCGCACCCGGCCTCGATACCCTTGACCCGGTCCTCAGTATCACGCAATGCGGTGACCAGGATAATGGGAAGCAGTCGGAGTTCTTCGTTCTGGCGGACCCGGCGGGCAACTTCGAATCCATCCATGCCCGGCATCTTTACGTCAAGCAGAACCAGGTCGATGCGATTATCGGATAGTTTTCCCAGGGCCTCTTCGCCGCTGGCCGCCGTAATAAAAGTATAATCCTGCGGCGAAAGATATGCCTCGAGCAGGTCAATGTTTTGGGGCTTGTCATCTACAAGCAGTATTAACGGTTTGTCCTTCATTTCCAGTTCCTTAAGGATACGACACGAAAAGGATTAGGCGTGAGTATGAATGTAACTGCCAATCTCCATCGCAAAGGTGCGCGTATTGATCGGCTTGCCGATGAACCCGCTGTTCGCTATGTCCTGTATCTCCTCTTTGCCCTCCGCCATGACGGAAGCGGTCACAAATACGATGGGAATGTCGCGTGTCACTTCGTCCTGACGCAATATCTTAGCGGCTTCGGAACCGCGCATATCCGGGAGCCGCACATCCATGATGATGACATCGGGCTTCTCTTTCCTGGCTAGGGCAATGCCAATGGAGGCATTTTCGGCCACAAACACTTCAAAGCCGGCAGTCTCCAGCAGGTCTTTTTCCAACGTCAGATTGTTCCCGTTGTCGTCGACGACCAGCGCTCTCTTCCTCATCTCACACCTCCCCTTTGAATGCTATCGGCAGCGATAAGCGTACCGAAGTGCCTTTATCCAAACCCGCTGATTCTACAGAAAGGCTCCCGCCGTGAAGTTCAACCAGTTTTCTGGAGATAGGCAACCCGAGCCCGGTTCCCTCGATCAGTCGCGAATAGGGGGTGTCGACACGGAAAAACCCTTCGAATATTTTTTCCATGTTTTCGGGCGCGATGCCGATCCCGGTATCCCAGACTTCAATATCGATCTCGGAACCGGCTTGCTTCGCCCGCATGCCGATGGTTCCGCCCCCGGGAGTGAATTTTATAGCGTTGGAAAGCAGGTTGTAAATTATCTCTTTTACCTTGAGATCATCCCCCTCGATATCCGACAGATCCTCGGCTATTTCCAGCGACAGCTGAAGTTTCTTTTTGCCGATCATATCCGTCACCAGCAGGGCAATTTCCCGTAACAGGCTTTTCATGGGGATGATGGATACGGTCAGCTTCGTCTTTCCGGATTCTATTTTTGCCATGTCAAGTATCTGGTTGATCAGCAAAAGCAAGTGTTTTCCGCTGGTCATCACAAAATTCACGTACTGCTTTTGCTTCTCATTCAGCGGCCCGATTGTCTCGTCGTATAATACCTCGGAGAAACCGTTGATGGAGCTGAGCGGGGTCCTGAGTTCATGCGACATGTTGGCTAAAAATATCGCCTTGACCCGGGCGGCGCGTTTCAACTCGGTGGCCAGCTCAGTCAGCTCCTGATGGGCTTTTTTCAGTCCGTTTTCTATCTCCCGGCGCTCGGTGATGTCCTCGATGGCCAGCAGGATGATCCGCTCCTTGCCCAACACACGTTCAATTTGCCGTGCATTCAGCAACATGACGCGCCGGCCGATGCCGGCAAAGTCGTGCTCGACCTCGTAGTTGTCGAAGGTGGCTTTTTGCGGCAGGATGGTCTCCAGCAGTTCCCGCAGCTTGGGGATGTCCCACTGCTTGTTTCCCAGATCGTAGATCAGCTGGCCCACCGTCTCCTCGGGTATTACCTTAAAGAAGTTGTAGAAAGAGCGGCTGACGGAGACCACCCGCAGGTCCTGGTCCAGGGAGATCAAGGGTTCGCGCACGGTGTTGATGACGCTCTCGGCGAATTCACTGACATCATCGGCGGTCTTCTTGATGACCGCCAGTTCCTTGCGGGTCTTTTCCAGGCCGGCCTCGATCTCCTTGCGCTCGGTGATGTCCTCGATCGCCAGCAGGATGATCCGCTCCTTGCCCAACACACGTTCAATTTGCCGTGCATTCAGCAACATGACGCGCCGGCCGATGCCGGCAAAGTCGTGCTCCACCTCGTAGTTGTCGAAGGTGGCTTTTTGCGGCAGGATGGTTTCCAGCAGTTCCCGCAGCTTGGGGATGTCCCACTGCTTGTTTCCCAGATCGTAGATCAGCTGGCCCACCGTCTCCTCGGGTATTACCTTAAAGAAGTTGTAGAAAGAGCGGCTGACGGAGACCACCCGGAGGTCCTGGTCCAGGGAGATCAGGGGCTCGCGTACGGTGTTGATAACGCTTTCGTAGTATTCGCGGGCTTCAGCCTCTGATAACTTTTTTGCCTCAAGCTCTTTACTGGCGATATACAGCCCATCTTCTATGTTTTTACGCTCAGTTATGTCACGGATGTTGCACTGGGCTACTTTGGCCTTGTCGGTGAGATAGATGTCCGCAATAATGTGGTTTCCTTCTTTTGTGGTAAAAGGAACATCTTTATAGGAGACAATCTCGGAATTTTCTATCTTCACCAGGTCGTTTGAAAAATCCTTCGAGCCCTTCATAATCCCGACTTCAAACAGGCTTTTACCCAGTAGATCCGCGCCCGAATAGCCCAGCATCTTGGTGGCGGCGGGATTGGCATTGACGATGTTGCCGGTCTGTTTGTCCAGCAGCAGCAACCCGTCCATCGATGTCTCGAAAGCCCGACGGTAGCGTTCCTCGGAATCCTTCAATACTGTTTCCAAACGCTTACGCTCGGTGATATCTTCAATAGCCAAGAGAATGATCTTCGGTTTATCAGGCGGGCCGGGGATCCTCCGGGCATTTAGAAGCATGAGGCGCCGGCCAATGGCGGAAAATACGTGATCCACCTCATAATCATCAAAGGTGGCCTTCTTGGGCAGGATGGTTTCCAGCAATTCCCGCAGCTTGGGGATGTCCCACTGCTTGTTGCCCAGGTCGTAGATCAGCTGACCCACCGTCTCCGCGGGTGTTACCTTAAAGAAGTCGTAGAAAGAGCGGCTGGCAAAGACCACCCTTAAATCACTGTCAAGAACGATCAGCGGTTCACGCACAGTGTTGATGATGCTCTCGGCATAGTCCAGAGCATTTGTCGCGGACGTTTCCATTATCATTTACTGCCTTTCCTTGCACGAAGGGACGGCCCTTGCGGCCGGGGATACTGTTCCTTTACTCCTGCGCCACCGGACAACGCTATCTCAACAGTACCATCCGCTTGGTAAGGCGGGTCCCCTCGTAATATAACCGGTAAAAATATACGCTGGACGGCAAGGGATTCCCCCGGCTGTCATCGCCAGTCCAGATGAGTTTATACTCCCCGCCCTGTTTGTGGTCACGTACGAGCGTCTTTACCTGCCGCCCGCGAATATCGTAAACACTGAGCAAGACGAGGCCGGCGCGGGGCAGGGAGTAATTTATGTAAACATTGCCCGAAGCCGGGTTGGGACGGATGGACATAAGCTGCATCCTGCCCCAGGCTGGGCCGTTGCTTAGCGCCGCTATCGGACCGTGCCAGGTTACCTGTCCGCTGATGTTCTTATCCCCAAGACGGTAGTAATAGATGGTAATGGGCAGGACATCAGAGTCGGTGTAACTGTAACTCCTGCCGGTTGGGGATCCTCCAAGCGCGTTGATCGTGGCTATGTGCTGAAATAATCCGTCCGAAAAGTAAGAGCGTTCTATCAGCCATTCGTAGTTGTCGCTTTCGCTGGCGGTCCGCCAGAACAAAGCTATCCCGTCGTCTCCGCTCCGGCAGGTAAACAGGGAGAGATCTGCGGCCAAAGGCAAGGTAGCTGCGTCCAAGGTAACCGCGGTCTGGGCCAGCGCCCTGCCGCTCAAAAAAGCGCCGGTCTGGACAACGACGGCCGTGGCATCCAAAATCGTTCCCGTAAAACTGGAGTATGTTCCCAGGGTGGTTTGGCCGGCAACCTGCCAGAAAATATTGTGCGGCAGGGCTCCGCCGTTCAGGGAAACAACTGCGTTGCTGCCCACGCTCAGGGTTTGCGATATCTGGAAGATCCAGACATCGTCTGCGCCGCCCTCGAGAACGAGGCTGCCGTTTATCGTAACCACGGAGGTCCACTTGTAAAGGCCGGGAGCTAAGGTCGTATCTCTGATGTCCCCGGCTTTCAGTTCGCTGAAATCCGGCGGTGTCCTGCCGGCGGCGTTGGTGTAGGCGGTTTGCATGGCGCTTACGGCAGCGGTCAAGTCGGTTGGCGTGGGCTCGGTATAATCGGCCGCATACACTTTCCCGGTTACCTGGGCCGAGGTGGAAAAGGTGCCCGAGGAATCCCTGATCAAACCGAATCCGGTTATGTAGCTTGCCGCGGCCGGACTGATGCCGACATCACCCCCAACGGAAGTGGTTCCGGTGGATGAGATGCCCGATTTTGCCAGAATCGAGAAATTGCCGGCCAACCCCAGGTCCACCGGGGCCTGATCCGCCAAGGCAGATGCCGCGAAGCATAAGCCCAGCAACAGGGCCGGAGCAAGGTTGTACGGAAAAACAATCATGCCAGTGCTGCCTTTCGCCTTAATGCCGTTGACTGTGTCGTGGACGGTGTATCAGTGATTTATGGAGGTGATGATGCGTTGTTTCGCCATTTCGGATATCACCAGGCCGGCTATTTCTTGTTGAACATCCAGCACCGAACTGGGATCCGGGGTGCGGCTCGTCGCGCTCCAGATCAAACGGGCGCCCTGGCCGGTTGTTGTGACATCGATGGTGCGGATGTCGATGGTATGGGAATCGATGTATCCCGGATGCTCTATTTCAAGATAATGGGTCCAGTATCTATGCCAATAGGAACTGTATCGATCGACTTTTTCTATGGAGGTGTAGCCCCGAATAAACTGCGCATTCGTCTCCGATGAGAGCCGGAGAATAGCCAGGATGCCGTCGAAACCGTTCTCCTGGACGGCAGCCATTACCTGGAGTGTATCCGGGGCGGCGACAGGGTACAAACTATACGACGATGCCGCTGTCACTCCACGCTTGGCAAGCTCGCTGGAGAAAGCATCCTCCCAGATGCGCCGTTTTGTCGCGTCCCTTTGGACCGCAATAACCAGAATATTGCCCAAATGGGTAGCATGGAATGATGGATCACGCCAGACATCAACAAGGCTGGATGTGGCGCAGGCGCACATCTGACCGATCAAGCAAATCATGATCATCCGGTGCGCGGTTATCCGAAACTGGATCATTAAGGGCTCCTGGCTTTAGATTAGAGTTGAATGTAATGATACAACCGAGATCCGACAACCGTCGGCCTCGAGCCAAGCCATCGACCGGCAACGGGATGAAAGATAATCCATTTCATCAGTATTTCGGAACACAGGGGATCAGGCACGATACGCGGTAACAATCAGCGAACATTTGAAATCAACGGTCAACAGAAACCTGTTTCATGCAGTTTCCGGGTTACGCAGAAGGCCGTATTGGAATGTGAACTCCGCCCCTAAGATCACGATGAATGCCGAAAAGTGTATCCAAATGAGAAAAACTATGATTGAGGCGATGGAGCCATAGACAAATTGAAAGTTGCCAAAGTTCTCAAGATAATAAATAAACAAAGTTCTGGCGATTTCGAACAGGATGGCGGCCACAAGCGCTCCCGGCCAAACATACCGCCAGTAGGTCTTGGTGTTCGGAATTAGTTTGTAGAGCAACAGGAAAACGGCCAGCAACAGGAGGAAGGCTACCAGCCTGCTGCCCATCTCCGCTGTTTTGAGGTTGGCTGCGGGCAAGCGAACCAATCCTCGCAAAACAGAGATGATGGTGCTGGCTCCTATGGAGAGAAGGAATAGAATGCTGGTGCTTAACGCCATGAACAGTTCGCTGGCTTTTCTGACGTAGAAACGGCGGTGCCGGCGAATTTCAAACGCGCGATTGATCGCCAAGCTTATGGCGCCGAACATAGAGCTCGCGGACCAAAAAAGGAAAACGATGCTCAAGGCACCCACGGCTCCGCGCAGCAGTAATATGTTGATGATGTTTTGGCTCAGCAAAACGGAGGCCCCGGGAATAATACTTCCGACATATATCAGCAATTCATCCTGCAGGTTAACAGAAGGCAGGAATAAGCCGAAAATGGCGATGATCCCCAGCAGCAAGGGGAATATGGATAAAAGCGCGTAATACGCCACGCCGGCGGCTCTTTGGGTGGCATCGTGGCTGCACAACCCCCCTGCGGTGCGGGATAGCAAAAGCGCCAGTGGAATAGCTAAAAGACGGCCTTTCGCCCTCTGCACCCCGGCGTTCAGGGTCTCCAGTTGATTGAACTCGCCCCAACTCATTATCGTTCGTCCCGTCTCGTTAGTCTTTAACAAGCAATATTCTGTGTAAAACGCAAAGAATATTCCATAAGGAATCCGTGAAGCCAAGAAACTGTTTCTGTTATTCCTGTATACCTGCCTGTCCGCCGAAACACGATGCAGGCGGGGTTTCCTTATTGTTTCCGGCCTGTCCCCTCCAAAGGCGGGCAAGCGCCGCAGGAGGGTTTATCCGGGTTAGGAAGTACCGGAGAAGTCAATCTGATCCAGCAACCGGCGACCCGGCAGCCGGTTGTAAAATGCCAGGCTTTTCATCACCAGTGGTGTTGCGCAAGTACTCGATTATCTTTATGGCGGCCATGGTGATTGGCAGAACGACTATGGCCCCTAAAATGCCGCCAAGGGAAACGCCGAGGACGCCGAGTACGATTACGAACGCCGGATGTATCATCATCTGCGAACCCTGTATCCTGGGATAAAGAAGATTGTTTTCAAACAGTTGGATGGCCAGGTAGCCCAGGGCCACCCAGATGGCTTTTTCCGGGGCAGTCGCCAGCGTAACCAGGACGCCCAGTCCGCCGCCCAGCCAGGGGCCGATCATGGGCACCATTTCCGTGATCCCCGCGAAGATGGCCAGCGGTACGGCGAAATCAATCTTCAAAATCATCAGCATGACATAGGCGAGAAGCCCGACAGCCAATCCCAGCAGCAACTGCCCCCTAAAGTAACGCCCCACTACGTTGCGGAGGATGGCGATAATGGATCTGATGTGGGCCAGAGACCATGATGGAAGCGTTTCATAAAACCCGTCGCGAAGCCGGCACCAGTCCTTCAGAAGAAAAAAGACGAAAAATGGCATGCTGAAAAATCCCAGTAACATGCCGGCGGAAGGACGGAACACCCTGATCCCGCGCGACAAGAAATCATTCAATGTCTCCGGCAACGCCACGCCGGCTTTCGCCGCGTAGACGTCGATGTACTGCTGGATCGAGGGGGGGGAAAAAAGAGGGATGGCTTTAATCCAATGTTTGGCAGTGGCCAGACCATTGGGGACGACCTGATAGGCGTCCCGGGAAAGCGTGGACAAGGCTTTTATTATGATGGTGCCGACGTAGAATGCCGCCAGCCCGATGACGCCCAGGGACAGGAGATACACCGCCAGTATAAGGGAGATCCGTTTTAACTGCTGCAATTTCGGCATCTTGCCGGCGCCGGGGAGGCGCTTCTCCACCCACCGGATGACCGGCAAGATCAGGTAGGCTAGGAAGAAACCGATCATGAAGGGAAGAAGAATGTTCCGCAGCAACCAAAGCATCAAGGCAGCGGATATCAGCACCAGTATTAATGCCGGCATCTGCCAGCGTTTTATTGCCAACTCGTTTGCAGGGTTCAAGTACAACCTCCAATGCCGTTACCCAGTTGATAATGAGGGTTACTGAAAGTCCCATTCCACCCTGAATGCCAACGTTGTAATGCCTGGCGGCTTGTTGAAAAGCGAGAAAAAGGACGTTAACCCGCTTGCCTCCGATATTCTTTCCCGGCCGTCTTCAGGCAAGTAAACGTTTACTGGGCGAATGGGACTTCCAAGTAACGATATGGTCTCCAAACAGAAAAAGTGGCGCTGGCGTAAATGCTAAAGGATCATTTAACTCTTCAGCACCTTGGCTACCGCATGGCCCACCCGGCCCGCTTCGGATGCCGTCTCATTTGCCAGATCCTTAACGTTGTTGGCTTCGTTTTTAACGGAGTCAACAACTTCCGAGGCCGCGTCCCTGATAAGCTGCCTGGTTTGTTTGCCTGTTTTCGGGGCATAGAGCAACGCGAAGACACCGCCAATTAAAACCCCGGTGACCAATCCGACTCCGAAACCCGCCAATGCTTTGCTTTCCATTTCATTCTCCTTCAATATTATCCGTTAAATAACTTGCTGACACCCTTGATGCCCTGGCGAATGCCCTGTATGAGTGTCAGGATTGGAAGCAGTGGTTTGATAAGTCCCTGGAACTGGTTCGCGATGACACTTATGCTGTCCGAAGCCTCCTTGACCGACAACATGGTTTCCTTTGCCACAAAATGGAGACGATAGGCCATTACGGCCAAAAAGATCAGGACAGCCGATGACACAAAACCCAAAACGGTTATGCTCAAGTCGCGGAACCATTCAATGCCCATGGTCGTCACCTCCATTGTTTGATGAATACGGTTTGAAGATACGAGAGACCGGAACCTGCGGTGATTGCCCCAGTGGGGATATCCGGCCTTAAAGAACAACGGTAAGGGCCATTTATTCCATCGGAGCGCAAAGGGAAAAGCCCTCGGATCTGATATCCCGAAACAGCCCGGACGCGTCCGGGCCATGAACTGCTTACATCCCAAACATCAGGCCGCCGGCCAGGTAGAACGGATATCCCAGCCGTGCCTGCAGCAAGACGTTCCTACCCACCCTGAAGTTGGCCCCGGCCGTGCCGCCCAGGAACATCCTGCTGCCGGTGTAACTCCAGCCCTGGGGGTGGTTGTAACCAACGTTCAAATTGTCGGAATAGGACACTACGTCGTAACCCAGCACACCCCCCAGGAACGGGTCCCAGCCCCTGGCCTGGATGAAATGGTAGTTGCACTGGAAGCCGATGGAGATGTAGGTGTAGTTATAGGATCCCCAATCAGCGGTATGGTTCTTCCAGGAGGCGCCGCCGATGGCTCCCAAGCCCACGTATCTGGAAAACCCGTATTCGTACTGGGCGCCCAGCATCAGGTCGTGCCAACCGAAGCCCACCATCGGACCGAAGTTGGAACCGCCCTTGACGAAGATATCGGAGGCCAGGCCTCCCGAGGCCAGCAGGGCGATCATTCCCGCGACCAGAAAACAGCGTCTCATATCGTACTCCGTATAAATGCATGAAAATGGCCGGTTAAGGGACAGAAACGGAATTGGCGTCAAGCGTCACTGCGGTCTGCGCCAGGGCCCTGCCGTTCAAGGTGGCGCCGGTCTGCATCTCTATCAGCGTTTGACACAAGATGATGCCCTTGAATTGGGACGTCGTTCCCAGGGTCGCCTGACCGGCCACCTGCCAAAATACATTCTTGGCTTGGGCGCCGCCGCTCAGGGTGACAATGGCCCCGCTTCCCACGGTAAGGGTTTGGGCAATCTGGAAGATCCAAACATCATTGGTATTGCCCGAAAGAGTGACGCCGGCCGAAGATATCAGGACGCCGGTGCCCCACTTGTAAAGACCGGGCGCGAGCGTCATCGAAGTGATGTCTCCGGCGCCCAGCTCGGTATGATCGGGCAATGTCCGCCCGGCGGCGTCGGTGTAGGCTGTTTCCATGTCGCTGACAGCAGTCGTCAAAATTGTTGGAGTAGGTTCCGTATAATCAGCGGCATAGACGCTTCCAGTCACCAACGAAGAGGTAGAAAATGTATTGGAGGGGTCCATGATCAGCCCAAATCCGGTGATATAGGAAGCGGCGGCCGGGCTCAGCCCGATGTTTCCCACAACGGCGGTGGCGCCGGTGGTGGAAACCGCGGACTTGGCCAAGATCACGTAATTGCCGGCCGTTCCAAGGTTTACCGGCGCCGGACCGGCAGCGGCAGTTGTCCCGGTCGTAAAGCTCCATGTCTTGGCGGCAGCCAGGGCATTGCCCGAGAGGTCCTTGGCACCAGTGGAGATCGTCGCAGTATAGAGTGTGCTGGCGGCAAGATCGCTGCCCGGGTTAAATGTCGCAACGGTGCCCGTACACGTCACCGTACCCGGAATAAACGATCCCCCTCGCGTCAAGGCAAAGGTTGAAGTGGTGAGCGTTGTGGCGTCCATCCCCTCGTCGAAGGTGGCGACGATGTTCCTGTTGATGGCCACAGACGTTTCATTATCCGCGGGGTCTGTGGATAACACGGTGGGCGGGGTGACGTCAGCCGTTGTCCCCGTGGTAAAGCTCCACTCATAGCTGCCGGCCATCGCATTACCGGACGCATCCTTGATCCCGGTGGTCAGCGTGGCCTTATAGACGGTGCCGGCATCGAGGTTGCCGGCCGGGGTGAAGGACGCCGTGGCTCCCGTCGCGGCATACGACACCGTTCCGGTGACCGGCGTCGCCCCGTTCATCAGAGTAAAGGTCGCAGGGATGACCGTGGCCGGGTCCAGCGCCTCGCTGAAGGAGGCGGAGATTATCCTGTTGAGAAACACCCCGGTGGCGTTGTTCGCGGGGTACGTGCTGCGCACGGTGGGTGGGGCGTTGTCCGTGATCCCGGGGCTGGCGGGGTTGTCTTTCTTCCCGCATCCGCCGTTTGCCGCAACCATTGCCAGGGCGACAAGCGCCGCAACCATTATGGTCGTGACCTGCCATCGGTTTTTACCTGTTATCATGGCGCTTTCTCCTTTGTTGGGTAGGGTTTTCTGCCTGCAGGCTTCCGTGTCTTGTCCCGCCCCTGAAAGCAGGGGCGGGACAAGTTTGCCGTTTCCGTTGATAGTGTTCCCAGTCTACTGGATGACCGTCACTTCCATCCTGCGGTTCAGGGCACGGCCGGCCACGGTATTGTTGGTGGCTATCGGGTATGCTTCGCCGTAGCCCTTGTGCGTCAGCCGATCCGCGCTGATGCCCTCGACGGTTATCAGGTAATCGCGCACCGAGTTGGCCCGGTCCTCGGACAGCCTCAGGTTATGGGCGTTGGTGCCGGGGCTGGAGGTATGTCCGCCGATCTCCACCCGAATCTCCGGGTTTTCCTTGAGGACCTTGGCCATGGCCGCCAGGATCTCCTTGGCGCGGGGGCTGAGGCTGGACTTGTCGATCTTGAAGTTGACGTCGTTGTAGACGAACTTCTCGCCGATCTTGACGAGGTACACGGTCTGTTTCGCCAGCGGCGCGCCCGCCATGGGATGCATGACCAAGCTCTTGGGATAGTACCCGTCGGCCCCGAACTGGACGAAGTACTTGCCCTGGTCCAGCATGG
>DHHE01000034.1 GCA_002403115.1 bacterium UBP2_UBA4780
CCCACTATAAACCCTGAAGAACCCAAAAAAGAGACGGCGGAGCGCCGTCTCTTTTATCAAGCGTTTGTCCCGATTACTGGGTTTTGCTTTCCTTTGTCGGCACCTTATCCGCCGCAGTTCCATAGTCCACCACCAGCACCGGGGCGAACTCGGCCTTCTCCTTGTATTCCTTGCAGACGAAGTCCCGGTCCACCCCGTAGTCGCCCACCGGGTCCAGGGCGATGCCGTGGCAGGGCTTCTTTGACACCATCCAGGCCGAAATTATGCCGGCCACGTCCCATTCGTACCACACCCCCGGCTGCCCGTAGGTGATGCCGCCCCGGAGGGTGGCCACCGAAACCGCGGCGGTGTCCAGCCTGGGCGCGGCGCGCCAGGTGACCTTGTTCTCCTCCCAGGCGGACAGAACCATCCTGGCCGCCACCCGGGTGCTGGCCGCCGAGCCGGCGTAGTCGTTGTACAGCCGGACCACCGCCCGCTTGGGCGCCACCCCCTTGGGCAGCTTGGAGACGTCGAAATCCAGCAGCACCAGCTTCTTGTCCGTGCCGCCGAACCCCAGGAACATCTTGGGCACGGTCAGGTCCTTGGCGGGGTCGGTGCGGTCCTTCCAGCCGTAGCCGCCCCCGTAGTTGGAGTCCGGCCTGAAGGCGTAGATCCAGGTGTCCTTGGTCACAGGACAGATGGCCTTGGCCGGTATTTGGACGGGAAGCTGTTCCTCGACCTTGACGGTCTTCGGTTTATTGACCTTGGCCTTCCGCACCGGTTTTGCCGTCTGGGCGAAAGCGATTGCCGTAAACGCGACCAAGGCCACGGCTACGACCATAGACCTCCTTGTCATCGACATACCTCCTCTAAGGCGCCTGAGTCATCCTTCAGCCTGCCAAGCACGGTGTTTCCCCAGGATGACATAGGCTCCGGTTTAGAACGACAGCCGCAGGCCGGCGCCCAGGGCCACCGTCTCCAGCGGGTTGAACGACTTGAGGTTCTCGGTGCTGGACACCTTCAGCAGGCCGTTGGTCAGGTTGATGCGGGCCGACGTCATGACCTCCCCGAAGGGCAGCGGTATCCCGGCACCGGCGCCGAAGAGCACGGTCGGCGGCGTCGAGTAGAGCTTGTTCTCCTCCAGGGCCAGGTAGGACCAGCGCCCGGCCAGGCCCAGCCGCAGGTTGACGATCTTGATGTTGAGCGACGTGCCGGCCGAGGCATAGGCCGCGCCCAGGGCCGGCCAGTCCTTCCCCAGCATGTCCATCCCGCCGTTAATCCCCAGCCGGAAGCCCCAGAACTTCAGGCCCAGCGAGGCCCGCAGGCTGGTGACCCCGGGCATCTCGATCTGGCCGGTGTCCGCGGCCGACTTGCGTTCGTACTCCACCCCGCCCACGTTCAGAACGGCGGCGCCCCTGATGGCGCTGTCGCCCGGGGTGTAGGTCAGTCCCGAAAGGTCGACGTTCAAAAGCTGCGGCTGGCCCGATGGCAGGCCGGCCCGGTTGAAATAGGACCCCTCCAGCTTGTAGGGCAGGCTCTGCTCCAGGGACATGGCCAGCTTTAGAATGGGAATCTCCATGTTGCCCCCCAGGACGATGCTGTACTTGTTTCCCGTCAGCTCGCTGGTGAAGCGGTGGAAGAAGATGGAATCGTCGAACGGCGAGGTGACCCTGATGCTGTCCAGGATTATGTTGTTGGAGGTTCCGGTCATCATGCCCCGCAGGCTGTCGATCTGCTCGGTGAAGTTGACGTTCATCTCGGCCACCGCCTCGATCCTGGTCTGCTTTAGGCCCAGGCCCCAGAGGAACGGCCCGGTCTTGGTCCCGGCCCCCAGGAACAGCGGCCGGTTCATGAAGCTGGCGCTGCCGGCGCTGTTCATCCTGATGGTGCCCGTGCCGGAGACCGTCCAGTTGACGGGGACGTCGACCGTCAGCCCGGACACCGCCCCGCTGTCGATAATGTCCTGATAGCTGTACTGGAAGCTCTGGGTGACGGCCACCTCGCCCTGGTCGATCCCGGCCTCGAAGCCGAACTCGCGGGTCAGGGCCACCCCGACGCCGAAGGGCCCGGCCTTGCCGGCCACCCCGGCGTAGTCCAGCCCGCCCTGGTCCTTGAGGTTGATGGACGAGGGCAGGACCACCTCGCCGGTGGCGTCGGTGGCCTTGGTCAGCTTGAGCTCCATGTCGGTCTTGTAGCTCTTGGTGAGGCTGCCGGCCAGGAACAGGTCCAGTATCTTCGTCCTGCCCAGGCCGGCCGGGTTGTTCATCATGCCGACGCTGCCGTGGCTCTGGTTGAGGTCCAGGAAGCCCGGGTCCAGAAAGTAGAGGTTGAGGTCCGGCGACGACATGCTGAGGTGGGCCTCCAGCTTGGTGCTGACCTGTCCATGAAGCGGCCAGGCCAGTAACGCCATGACTATGGCCATCGTGAAACCAAACTTACGCATCTTGGTGCCTCCTTTTCTTTCTTGGTAACACTTTCATTGCTGCCCTTTATCCCTTTGCCCTATACCCTTGCCCCTATTCTATCATTCGATGTTCTGGGCCTGTTCCCGCATCTTCTCGATCTCCTCCTTGAGCCCGACCGCCGCCTGGGCGATGCCCGAGTGGTTGGCCTTGGAGCCGACGGTGTTGGCCTCGCGGTTCATCTCCTGGAGAAGGAAGTCCAGCCGCTTGCCCACCGGCTGGGAGAGCTTGAGGGCGCCGCGGAAGGCCTGGAGGTGGCTTCTCAGGCGGACGCACTCCTCGGTGACGTCCAGCCGGTCGGCCATCAGGGCCGCCTCCTGGGCCAGCCTCCGGGCCAGTTCCGGGTCCCGGGACGCGGCCGGCAGGGCCTTGGCGATCCTGTCCGAAAGGTCCTTCCGGGCCTCCTGGACGCGTCGGGGGGCCAGCTTCAAAATGAGGGCCAGGCCCCTCTCGATCCTGGCCAGCCGTTTTTCCAACTCGGCCTGAAGCCGCTCCCCCTCCCGGGTTCGCATCTCGGCCAGCGCCTCCAGCGCCTTTTCCACTGGTTCCCGGATGATCTGCCAGCCCTGGGCCTCGTCGGCCGCGGCCTCCGGAGCGGCGAAGATGTCCGAAAAGCGCACCAGGGCCCGGAGGTCTACCTTGCCGGCCAGCTTCAGCTCCTTCTTGAGCCCCTTGAGGAGGTCTCGGTAGTGCCGGGCCGCTTCCATGTCGATGCCCGGCAGGCCGGACTTGTCGGTGCGGCTCAGGGCTACGGTCAGGCTGACCGTCCCCCGCCCGATGCGTTGCTGCAGCAGCCGCCTGAGCCTGGGCTCCAGCGCGGCCAGCGAACGGGGCAGCCTGACGCTGTACTCGGCGTAGCGCCCGTTGACCGAGCGGGCCTCGGCGGACGCGACCCGCCCTTCCCCGCCCGACTCTCCCCGGCCGAAGCCGGTCATGCTTTTTATCATGACGTCAATTATAGCAGAATATGGGACAAAGTCAATTCAAAATTGACTTCCACGCCGTCATGGTGTATCATAACCGGGATGAAGGACATCATACCCGAAGAGAATCCGGACTACCGGCTTTTGGACTCGGGTGCCGGCCGCAAGTTGGAGTCGTTCTCCGGTTACCTGGCCGACCGGCCCGAGCCGCAGGCCGACTGGCCCCGCTCCCTTCCCCGGTCCGCCTGGGACGGGGCCGGCTCCGTCTGCCGGAAGGCCGGACAATGGCTGGTCAGAAAGGACCCGCCAGAGCCGTGGATTTTCCGATGGAAAGGCCTGAAGCTCAGATTGAAGCTGGCTCCGTACAAGCACACCGGGGTCTTCCCCGAGCAGCAGGCCAACTGGGAGTGGCTGGAGGAGACGGTCGGACAAATGGGGCCCGAGCCCGAGGTCCTGAACCTGTTCGCCTACACCGGCGGCGCCACCCTGGCCTGCGCCCGGGCCGGGGCCCGGGTCTGCCACGTGGACTCGTCGAAGCCGGCCGTGGCCTGGGCCAGGGAGAACCAGGCGCTGTCGGGGCTTTCGGACAGGCCCGTCAGATGGATAGTGGACGACTGCCTCAAGTTCGTAACCCGCGAGGCCAGGCGAGGCGCCAGGTACCAGGGGATGATCATGGACCCCCCGGCCTTCGGCCGCGGCCCCGGGGGAAAGGTTTTCAAGTTCGACCGGGACGTTCCGAAGCTTCTGGAGGCCTGCCGAGGGCTGCTGGCGGAAGGACCGAATTTCTACTTGATAAATTCGTACAACGCCGGGCTCGAAGCCGGAGAGCTTCGCGACCTTGCAGCTCCCATGAGACCAAC
>DHHE01000194.1 GCA_002403115.1 bacterium UBP2_UBA4780
CCAGGGCGGGCGGCTGAGGGCGTACTTGGACTAGCGATACTATTTCTCGACACGGAACTCCACGGAAAATCATTGAAGAGAAAACCCCGCAGGAATGCGGGGTTTTCTCTTTTCACGTCGTTCCTTCGACCCTACTTTATAGAGGCGGCGAAGCCTCGCAGGGCTTTTTCATAGTCCTCCGAGTATTCCTCCGGTACGTAATTGTGGTCCCCGCCCGGCACCACCAGAAGCTTCTTGGGGGACCGCGCCGCCCGGAAAAGCGCCTGCCCGTGCCAGAGCGGGATGGTCCGGTCGCTGTCGCCATGTATCACCAGCACCGGACAGGTAACCCGGCCGATCTTCCGGATGCTGTTGAACTTGTCGAATGGCAGCAAGGGGATTTTGGTCATCACCCGGAAGGCGGAGACGAATGAGCTTTCCACGATCAGTCCGCCCAGCCTCCTCCGCGAGGCCAGGTCCACCGCCGCCGCCCCGCCCAGGGACTGGCCGAAGGCAATGATCCGCTCCGGCGGGACCTTGAGGCTGTCGGTCAGGTATCCGTAGGCGGCGTCGATGTCCCGATAAAGCGCCCTTTCCGAGGGCCGACCCTGGCTTGAGCCGTACCCGCTATAGTCGTAGGCGAAGATCGAGAAGCCCAGCTCCCTCAGCCATTGCAGGAAAGGGTAGCAGTTGCCAAGACTGGAGGCGTTGCCGTAGCTGAAAAGGAGGATGAAGCGGGCGGTCTCGTTCTCAAGGTGGAGGGCCGAGATGAGGGCGCCGTCCGCGCATCCGATCTTGAAGGCGCCGGGGGGGTCCGGGTCCCTGGAGTACTCGGGGTGGAAGATCATGGAGTCCGAGACCAGGAGGGCGTAGGCCGCCAGCAGGAGATAGAGGAGAGAAAGGACGACCAGGGCCTTCAGGATTAGGGCAGGCATCGACGAAATACTTTCCGTTATTCGCTCTTTCAGATTATACGGGGCCTTCATTCCGTGCGTTCATGTACTCTTCGAAAGTCCCGTCGTCGAAGCAAACAAATACCACCCTGCCGATGCTCGGGTGTTTTTCCATGAAGTCAACCGTCTCCCTCATAGCTATGCGGCAAGCCTGGTCCACCGGGTAGCCGAAGGCCCCGGTAGAAATGGACGGGAAGGCGATGGAGCCGATCCCGTTTCTCTCCGCCAGGGCCAGGACGCTCCGGTAACACCTTGCCAGCAGCTCGGGCTCGCCCTTTTTCCCACCATGCCATACCGGACCCA
Organism: bacterium UBP2_UBA4780; assembly: GCA_002403115.1. GTDB lineage: Bacteria > Edwardsbacteria > AC1 > AC1 > EtOH8 > UBA8901. The sequence continues at coordinate 1,236 of DHHE01000194.1, forward strand.
CGGTGTGGATGACGTGCTTGGCGGGAAGGCGGTGTCCCCTTGTGATCTTGGCCTCCCCGGTTCTGCAGCCGCCCAACAGGGCGCATTCGGCCAGTAGGCCGGGACCGGCCGCCCGGTGTATGGCGCCGTCCACTCCCCCACCGCCCAAAAGAGTTTGGTTGGCCGCATTGACGATGGCGTCCACCGCCAGTTCGGTGATGTCGCCCCGGAGGACCTCGATCACCGCAGCCATGAGGCGAAGACGAAGCCCCGGATAATCAGCAATACGGTCACGACGGCGATGGACTGCAGGGTGCGGCGCTCGGACCTCAGGCCGGCCAGGAAGTTCCCGCGTTCGGGATGGCGCGGATGGTAGGGCGTGAAGCGGAAGGCCCAGCGGGGGACGTCCCTCAGGTAATCAGAATACTCGGCCCCGAGCTTTTCGGCCAGGGTCGTCTCCTCCAGGCGGACGATGAAGCCGTACTGCAGGGCGAAGGCGGCCACGAAGACGAACAGCATCCAGGGCATCCAGGCCCAGGCCGCCAGGCACAGGCCGAGGCTGATGAGGAAATTGCCCAGGTAGAGGGGGTTGCGGGTGTAGGAGTAGGGCCCGCCGGTGATCAGCTGGCCGACGCCGGGCTGGAGGGTGCGGGTGGCGCCCGAGGCGAAGCCCACCGACGAGACGCGCAGCAGCTCCCCGCCTACCAGCAGGGCGTAGCCGAGGGCCATGGTCCACCAGGCGGGCCGGGCCAGGAGCAGGGCGGCCAGCAGCAGGGGGATGGGGGTGTAACTGCGCCACCTGAAGAAGGCCTGGCCGATGCGTCCCGCGTCCATGCCGTCCCCTTCCTCAGCCGTGAACCGCGGCGGTGGACTCCAGCATGGTGGCCCGGTGCCCCAGTTCCTTGAGCACCGCCTTCTCGGCGGCGTGGTCCATGCGGCGCTTGACGTCGCGGTAATCGGTCTGGTCCATGTAGATGTTGCGGTAGGCGGAGACGGCCCCGGCGTAGTTGCCCACCGCCTCGTAGGACTGGCCCAGCAGGTAGCAGACGTCCATCTGGAAGCGGTTGAAAGGATGCTGGGAAAGCGGCACCTGGCGCATAAGCTCGATGGCGGTGTAGGCCTCGTTCTTGCCCAGGAAGGCCCGGGCCAGAAGAAGCAGCCGGCGGCGGCCCACCTCCTCGTCCTGGGGCTTGAAGGCCAGCAGCTTGGCGGCCGAATCGTACTTCTCGATAACCAGCAGCTTGCCGGCCAGGTCCAGCTTCTTGAACTGGTCGTCGGGCGCCTCCTGGATGGCCTGGTAGGTCTTGTCGATCTCCACCTGCAGGCGGCGGGTGGAGAAGCGGCGCAGAGCCTTGTAGACCTCGTCGGCGTCGGGCATGATGCTCTTGACCTCGTCCATGGCCTCCTCGGCCTTGGCCTCGTTGCGCAGGGCCAGGTGGCTCTCGGCCAGGAAGAAGAGGAGGCGGATCTTGGTCTCGCCGTCGGAGATGAGCTTGACCGCCTGGGACAGGGCGTCCCGGGCCTGGGGGAACCTGCCCGTCTCGAAGTAGATGGTGCCCAGGGCCTCGTGGATGCGGCCCAGGCCCTGGTTTCCGGCCTGCAGCTTCTCCAGCTCGGCCAGCACTTGGGGGCGGACCTCGGCGCTGGCCTCGGCCGCCCGGACGAAGCCGTCGACGGCCGGCTCGATCTGCCCCACCTCCACCAGTATCCGGGAGCGCAGCAGCAGGGCCTCCAGCTGGTCGTCCTTGGCCGACAGGATCCGCTCCAGCAGGTCGATGACGCTCTGGCGCTCGGCGGGCTGCTGTCTGAGAATGGCCTCCAGGTTGGCCACCGCCTGGGCGTACTTGCGGCCGCTGATCAGGATCTCGGTCATGAAATACCGGGCTTGGGGCAGGTCGGGTTTCAGCTTGAGGACGCTCTCCAGCTCCCGGGAGAGCCGGTCGGCCTGGTCCGGGCGGCTGTCCATGACGGCCCGCAGTATCTCCAGGCCCTGGGCGAAGCCGCCCCGCTGGCAGTAGAGGTTGGCCAGCAGGTAGCCGCTCTCCAGGTCCTCGGGATCGCGGTCCAGGGCCAGCCGAAGCAGGGTGATGGCCGGTTCCACCAGTCCCGGGTCGCGGCCGATGGACTCCCGCACCAGCGCCACCCCCTCGGCGGTCCGGCCGTTCAGCACCAGGGCCTTGGCCAGGGCCATTTTGACCTTGGGCTGGTCGGGGTCGCGGGCCAGGAGGCGCTGGTAGACGTCCAGGGCCTGGTCGAAGCTCTCGGGGGAGACCTCCATCAGCTGCGAAAGAGCGGCCACCGCGTCGTCGTTGCGCTTGAGCAGGAAGCTGACCTTGGCCTCGGCCAGAAGCACGTTGCGGTTGACCGGGTCGGCCTTCTCCACCGCCTTGAGATCGGCGATTATCTTCTCGGCCCACTTGGGCTCCCGGAGGCAGACGGCCATCAGCTCCTCGACCGAGGCGTCGTACCGCTTCTGGTGGAAAAGCACCTTGCCCAGGGCGTAGCGGCCGGCCAGGCTGGTGGAGTCTATCTCCAGCAGCCTTTGCAGGGACTCGACGGCCTCGGCCGAGAGCCGGTGGTCCAGCTCGGACGCCTTGAGAAGCCCGCCGGCGGCCTTGGTAAGCTCGCCCTTCTCCAGGTATATCTGCCCCACCCTCAGATAGGCCCTGGATCCCTCGGCGCCCGGCCATTTGATCAGGATGGCGTTGGCCAGCTTGAAGGCGTTCTCCAGGAGCCGCTGCTGGAAGAGAAGGTCCAGCTGAAGCAACTGCAGCTCGGCGTTGTCGGGGGCTTTCCCCAAAAGCTCCTGGAGGCTGGCCGAGACCTTGGGGATGAGAGTCCGGTCGACCTTGGAGGCGGCCAGGAACGAGGCGGCCATCTTCACCATCTCCCCCCGGCGCTGGCAGATCTCGGCCATGGCCAAATGCAACGGTCCGGCCTGGGGATATTTCTCCGACAGCTCCTCCAGAAGCCCGATGGCCGGGGGGGCGGCCTGCTCGTCCGAACTGAGCCCGAGGAAGATCTCCCCCGCCCTGGCGAACTGCTGGCTGCGGGCCAATGCCTCGGCCAGGGTCAGAGAGAAGGCCTTCTCCGCGCCCTGGGCCTTCTCCAGCTCGGAGCAGATGCCCGCCAGTGCCGAGTTGTACTCCTCGCCGCCGGCTTCCGACGCGGATTCAAGAAACGGCAGGTATGACGGCCAGGACTTGGAGTGACGCTTGGCCAGCTCCCGGCCTATGAGCGAGGCCTCGGGGAACCGTCCGGCATCCAGCAGCGTCCGCAGCAGGGACAGCATCGGCTCCGGGTCCTCGGGATTAACGGCCACCAGGCCCTGGAGGCCCTGGAGCGCCGCCTCGCGGCCCTCAGGCCCGAGCCCGGCCAGATACAGGTAAACCCTGGACGCCTTGGCTGACTCCTGGCGCATCAGGTGGCACTCGGCCAGGAAGATCAGGATCTTTGGCTGGTCCAGATCGGGCTTGAGGAACTCGTCGGCCTTCTCCAGGGCCATGTCGAGCAGGGAGGCGTCCCTGGCCAGCATCCGGCGCAGCTCGGAGACGGCCTGGTCGGTGCGCCCGGCCGACTGGTAAGCGTCGACAATCATGACCGCGGCCTCGGAGTTGTCCGGGGCCAGCTCCATGATCTTCCGGTACCGTTCAAGTATGTCATCAAGGCGGGCGGGATCAATCCCGGCCACCTTGGCGAAGCTGGACAGGGCCAGGTCGTACTTCCTCGATTCCAGGGCGGCGTCGCCCATGGTCATCCGGGCCTCGACCGACGACGGGTTCAGCTTGACGATCTCCTGCATCATGCCCAGGTAGGACTCGGGATTTCGCTTGTCCGCCTGCCACAGTTTCCGCACCAGGGTCAGGGCCTCGTCCGGTCGCTGCTGCTGGACGTACAACTGGGCCAAAAACTGCTGCACCGGGATGTTCTTCTCCTCGGCCCGGGCCACCGGGGCCAGTCGTTCCACCACCGCGTCCACCTGGCCGGCCTTGGCCGCCTCGGCGTACAGGCCCAGGGCCTTGTCCCGCTTCCCGGTGCGGAAGAGGATGTCGCCGTGCCTGAGGATCACCTCGGCCTGGCCGGGGTGGCCGTCGGCCAGCCGGGCGGCGCAATCCTGGAGGCCCTCCTCCTCGGAGGGCAGGGCGGCCAGGATCCTGTCCAGCAGGTCGTAGCCCGGCAGGGGCTGGCCCCGGCGGGCCAGGAGCAGGGCCACGGCGTAGAGGGCGGCCATGTCCTTGGCCAGGGACCCGGCCGGCTTGGGCGGTCCGGAGTACCTTTCTACGGAGTCCCTGATCTTCTGGTACCTGGAGGCGATGACGTCGACATCGCGGTCGGACAGGGCTTTGAGGATCTTGACGGCCGAGTCGAAGTTGCGCCGGGTGACGTTGAGGTCGAATGCCAGATCGCCCAGCTCGGGCAGGTGCCCCTCGGAGAAGAAGAAGCGCTCGGACAGATCCAGTATCTCGGCCGAGCGGCCCGGGGCCAGGGCCATGGCGTTCTTCAGGGCCAGGGCCGCGTCCCGGCCCTTGCGGTCCGCCAGGTGGGCCGAGGCCATGGCCGTCAGCAGCTCGAAGTCGTCGGGGGCGTTCTTCAGGCCCGAGAACAGCAGCTCGGCGGCCTTGGCGTGCTTGCCCTCGGCGCGGAGCTTGTCGGCCTTCTGGAGGATCTGCTCCTTGGAGAGCATGAAGAAATCGGCAAGGGGCATGGGTCACCTCTCGTGTGGGTGAAAAAACTCAACATAAAGTTAGCACATGGGGCGCCGGATGTCAAGCAACAATTGCGTAAGGCCCGGCATTGACCCCAAGGGCCGTTTTCTGCTATACTGAAAACATGCCGCCGGA
>DHHE01000117.1 GCA_002403115.1 bacterium UBP2_UBA4780
AGACCACGAACAGGATGATGACCAGCGGCGCCCCCAGCACCGACTTCCAGCTGTCCTTGAGGAACTTTACGGCCTCCTTGACCTCGAAGAACTCGTTGCCCGCCAATTGCTCGGCGGTGATCCGGGCGGTCATGGCCGAGGCCATCATCATGATGACGGCGAACAGCAGCCCCCCCAGGCCCCACAGCAGCCAGGCCCAGAACCCGAAGTCGGTCCAGGGCAGCGGCACCAGGCCGAACATGGCCCAGGTGTCCTCCAGCGGCCGCCCGGCGGCGGCGTGGGCCAGGTAGCCGAAGACCCCGTAGGCCGCGAAGCCGAGCAGCAGCCCCCAGAACATGACCCACATCTTCTTTGGCGAGAAGCCCAGCCGGGCCGCCCGGAAGACGTCCTTGTAGTTGAAGTGCAGTTTCAGCAAGGCTCGATCTCCTCGTGAAGTTTGACGCTATATTTTAAACTATCCCAGATACTCCACCAACAGGCGGCAGATATAGTCCTCCACCCTCCGGGCGGCCTTGGCCCGGTTGGTGTTGTTGACCATGATGGAGAAGGCGAACATCTTGCCACTCTTGGCGGTGACGTAGCCGGACAGGGCCGAGACCCCGCCGATGGACCCGGTCTTGGCGTAGATCCGGCCGTGCATGCCCGGCTGGGAAAGCCTCCCCCCCAGGGTCCCGTCCACCCCGCCGATGGCCAGGGAGTTGTAGAAGTCGCCCCAGTACGGCTGCTGGTGCATGTAGCGCAGCAGGGTGACCACCTGCAGCGGGGACACCTCGTTGCGCCGCGACAGCCCGCTGCCGTCGAACAGGTCGACCTCGCCCAGTCCCATCTGGAAGACGATGTCCCTCTCGGCCTCGGCTCCCCGCTCCACCGAGCCGCGGCCGTTCTCCTCGGAGCCCAGTGTCTTGAGTAGGGTCTCGGCGTAGAGGTTGTGGCTGCTCTTGTTGACCACCTTGATTATCTCGGACAGGGGGGGGGAGCTGTGGGCGTGCATCAGCCAGGCGGAGTCGGCCCCCGGGGCCGCGCCCCCGCTGCCCCGGGGGACGCCCCTGACCTCTATGCCGCGAGCCGCCAGGGCCGCGGCCAGCACCCGGGCGAAGTGGTCGTCGGGCTGCTTGGCGGTGAACAGGAAGCGCTTGTTCGAGCCCTGGGACAGGGTGCCGGTGATCCTTAGCACCCGGCCGTCGAAGCTGACGTGCGGCCGCCCCGTGTTGTAGACCTTGCGGGTGCGGGTGGCGTAGGTCCCGTCCTTCTGCTTGACCTTCCTGGTGACGGTGGAGGAGCTGCCCTTGATGGTCCGGCTGAGGTTGCGGACCTCGACCGCCATCGGGGGCTCGGTGGCCACCCGCAGAGGCTTGCCCAGGACGCCGCCGGAGACGGTCACCGCCAGCAGGTTGTCGCCGAAGGCCAGCCCTGAGATGTTCCAGGCCATGCGCTTCTTGCGCTTGACCAGCCGGTTGGAGGATCGGGGGACCATGGATACCAGCTTCTCGGGCACGAAGTTGCCCTCGTCCCCCACCAGGTCGCCATCGACCGACGTCAGCCCGCAGGCCGCCAGGCTGTCGGCCCAGGACAGCAGGGTCTCCCACCGGTTGATGGTGGGGTCGCCCGAGCCCCGCACCACCAGGTCGCCGTGCAGCACCCCGGCCGTGTCCAGCCCTCCGCAGGCGTATAGTTCGGTCTGGTAGGAGTAGTCCGGGCCCAGCTTCTCCAGGGCGGCGGCGGTGGTGAACAGCTTGGCGTTGGAGGCCGGGATGAACTTCTGGCTGGAGTTGTGCTGGTAGATCAGCGAGCCGTCCTCCAGCGACACCACCGCCATGCCCCAGCGGCCCATCTTCCCCAGTTTCTGGGAGAACAGCTTGTCCAAATCCTCCTGGACGTCGCCGGTGGGCTGGGGAAGGTAGAAGACCTGCCTGGATTTCTTCCGTGGTTTCTTCTTGGCGGCGGCCGCCTCCGGGGCCGTAAGCTCCGGCAGCGTCCCCAACAGCAGGACCAGGGCCGGCAGCAGCAGCGCTCTTTTTATGCTCATCGTCGTCGTCGGTTGCTGGGAGGGGTCAGCGGCCCATGAAGAGGTAGGGGCGCCACCGCTGGTCCGGGTTTCCGGCCGAGTATTGGATGAAGGAGATGAAGCTGGGCTGGCGGGGCTTGCGGATTAGGGACATGCCGCTCTGTCCCAGGTTGCGGTTGGCCTTGCGGTTGTTGCAGGCGGTGCAGGCGCAGACCAGGTTCTCCCAGGCGTCCTCGCCGCCCTGGGACCTGGGCACCACGTGGTCCACCGTCATCGCCCCCTTGGTGCCGCCGCAGTACTGGCAGGTGTGCCGGTCGCGCCGCAGCACGTTGTGCTTGGTGAGCTTGACCTCGGGGCGGGGCTTGCGGATGAAGCTCTCCAGCCGCACCACGCTGGGCAGGCGGAACTGCCGCCGCACCGAACTTATCCAGCTGTCCCCCTCCTCCACCACCTCGGCCCTGCCCAGCAGCATCATAACCAGGGCCCGCCGGGCACGGCAGACCATCAGCGGCTCGTAGTTCTGGTTGAGCACCAGCACCCGCTGGTCCATGGTCGCTTCTCCGTTCACCTGGTCAGGGACGAGGTTTCGGTGTGGGCGAACCCCTGCTTGAGGACGTAGAGGTCGAAGGGGAAGTAGGTCTCGGTCTGGTACTCGATGGAGATGCTGATCTCCTGCCCCGGGGTGCGCTTGATGTTCTCCCGGAAGTAGGCCATGGCTCCGTCCATGTACTGCTTCTTTTCCTGGTCGGTCTCCGGCTGGTAGTAGAACAGCTTCCCCTTCTCGTCCCTGACCTTGTAGAAGAAGTCGCCGACTATGGGCACCTTCTGCTCCAGGCAGACCTCGGCCAGTTCCCTGGCCAGCACCTCGTCGGTGTCGGCCATGGCCGCGTTCACCGCCTCCTCCATCTTGCCCTTGATCCGGGAGAAGCGGATGTGCGGCATGGCGGCCATGAACGCCGTGTAGAGCAACAGGGCCACCAGCACCACTATCAGGACCTTGACGATCGGCGGCATCTTGCCTCCTAAAAAGACGGGAGCACAAGCGTTCCCTGTGCTCCCAAGGCAGTTGCGCTTGCTTTCGGATCGGTTCGGGCCATGCTACAAGCGTATTTTTCGGGGGATCGTCCTCGGATGTCCTGGGATCCTCCCCCTGTTGTTTCCTGGTGGACCTGAGGGGATTCGAACCCCTGACCCCCTGACTGCCAGTCAGGTGCGCTACCAAAACTGCGCTACAGGCCCAGTACGAATTAATAGTTTACCAAAAAGGGACCCGATCTGTCAAGCCATAAGTTGCCGCGGGGCTTCTCAGGCCCGGCCCAGGAAGCGGCGGACCGCCACCCAGCTCCCCAGGCCCCCCAGGGCCACCCCGAAAAGTACCAGTGCCGCCATCTGCTGGCGGCTGAAGAATCCCAGCATCCCGAACTGGGATGAAAGCACCCGGTAGCCCAGGTAGAGCCCGACCCCCCCCAGCAGGCTGCCCGCCAGCCCCTGGGCCATGCCCTCCAGCAGGAAGGGCCGCCGGATGAAGCCGTCGGTGGCCCCCACCAGCCTCATGATCTCTATCTCCTGGCGCCGGGCGTAGAGGGTCAGCTGGATGGTGTTGAAGACCACCATCACCGCCGCCAGGCTGACGATGACCAGCAGCGAGGCGTCGATGACCACCAGCAGGTAGCCCACCCGGTAGAGACGGCCCAGCCAGGCCTTGCCGTATTCCACCTCGTCGACGCCCGGTATCTTCTGGATCTTCTCGGCCAGGGCCGCCATCGACTCCGGGTTGCGGTGCTCGGGCTGCAGGCTCACCCGGAAAGAGCGCGGCAGGGGGTTGGTCTCGATGGCCGACAGCAGGCCGCCGCGGTCGCCCAGCTCCTCCCGGAACCTTCTCAGGGCCTCCTCCTTGGAGACGAAGGCCGCGTCGCGCACCCCGGGCAGGCTGCGGATGGCGCTGCCGGCCACCGTCACCTGGGCCTCGGGCGCCCCGTCCCTGATGAAGGCCTGTATCTCGAACTTCTCCCGCAGGCCCTTAAGGGCGAATTGGAAGTTCAGGGTCACCAGCAGGAAGGTGCCCAGCAGGAAGAGGGCGGCGGTGACGCTGGATATGGACAGCAGGCCCATCAGCTTGGCCCGGCGGTAGCCGGCCAGGGTCTCGCGGAGGTAGTATTTAAGGCTCATGATCGCCGTCTTCCTCCCTGCCATTTCCTTGGTTTATCCAACATCGAGCGGGCGTGCTTCCATGCCAACATGCTTTGTATTATACCCCCATCAGCATGCCGTTGCAAGCTTAAATCAAAACAATGAACCTCACCCGGTGCGTCTTCTCCCTCCCCCCGATCCAGGCCCTTATCGAGAGGACGTGCTCTCCGGGCGCCAGCCTCCAGCGCGGGGCGATCTCGCCCGAGAGCCGCTTCCCGTTAAGCGACCACTCCACCCCCTCGGCCGTGCCCGGCACCACCGCCTTGAAGGTTATCTCCTGGCTCTCCCGCCTCAGCCCCGGGTCGATGCGGAACACCTCTCCGTCCTTGGGGAAGGCTATGTAGCAGGCGCTGCCGCTTCCTATCTTCGTCCTTTCGTCAGCTTCGCCTTTGGAGACCCAATCCCTGAAGACCGGGGGGTAGATCCGGTTGCCCCGGCGGTCGTGGAAACGGCATTGCTCCTTTGGCGAGCCTTCGGCCACGAAGACCTCGCTCATCTTGTTGGGACATCCCGGACCCGCCAGGTCGCCGGACAGCGGGCAGACGCTTTTCTCCTCCACCCCCCAGGGCCGGGCGAAGGCCTCGGGCCTCCGGCTTCGGTGCAGGGCCAGCATGACGTCGCGGAAAAGCGGCCCGGCCCCGGAGACGCCCGACACCCCGTGCATGGGCCGCCCGTCGAAGTTGCCCACCCAGACGCCGACGGTGTAATCGGCGGTGAAACCGATGGTCCAGTTGTCCCGGTAGTCCTTGGTGGTCCCGGTCTTGGCGGCGCAGGGGAACGGCAGGTCCAGGGGGCTGCACTCGCCGAAGGCCGGCTGCCGGGCCGAGCGGTCCGAGAGCATGTGCGCCAATATGTAGGCCACCTGCTCGGAGAAGATTCTCGCCGAATCCCCGGCATTCCCGGCTTTACCCTCAATGCTTGCCCCTCCCAAAAATCCGACTTCCTTGTACCAGCCTCTGTTCGCGATGGCCGCGTAGGCCCGGGCCAGCTCCAGCAGGGTGACCTCGCCGTTGCCCAGGGTCAGCCCCAGGCCGTAGTGGTCCGGATCGTGCCGCAGGCTCCGGAACCCCGCCTTTCTCAGCCGCTCCAACAGCTCCGGCTGGCCCACCCGTTCCAGCATCCTGACAGCGGCCACGTTGTACGAGCAACCCAGCGCTGTCCGGATGCGCACCGGCCCGTGGTAGCGCTCGTCGTAGTTGCGCGGGATGAACCTCTCGTCGCCGGGGCCGGGATCGAAGTCGATGTCGGGAAGGAGATAGGATGCCGGAAAACCCCGTTCCAAGGCCAGCCCGTAGGTGAAGGGCTTGAGGGCCGAGCCCGGCTGGCGCAGCGCCGTCGCTCCGTTGACCTGGCCGGAGATGCGCGGGTCCAGGTAGTCGGCCGAGCCCACCATGGCCAGCAGGGCCATGTCCGTGTTGCGGATGACCACGGCCGCCGCGTTTGAGATGCCGTAGCGGGATAGTTTTTTGACATAGGCCCTGGCCAGCTTCTCCAGGTCGCCGTTCAAGCCGGCGTCGATCGTGGTGCGGATGTCCCCGCCTCCTTTTCCTGGCCTGGCCAGCACCCAGTCGCAGAAGTGCGGGGCGGCGAAAGGCGGGGCCTCGTTGGAGACGGCCGGCGGAACGGCGGCCGTCTCCGAGTCCCCTGGTGGCGGAAGCCCGGCCCGGCCCATATCAGCCAAAAGCCGCTGCCGGGCATGCTCCAGCCTCTCCGGATTGCGGCCCGGATTGTAGTGGCTGGGGTTCCTGGGGATGACCGCCAGCCAGGAGGCCTGCGAAAAGTTGAGCTCATCGGGCTCGATGCCGAAATAACCCAGGCTGGCCGAGCGGCAACCCACGTTGCGGTTGGCATAGGGCGCCAGATTCAGGTATATCTCCAGTATGCGCGGCTTTGGCAGGCGCCATTCCAGGTAGCCGGCCAGCAGTATCTCCTCGACCTTCGCCCTGGGCCCCCGGGGCCTGGGGCCCAGCAGCAATCTGGCGGTCTGCATGGTGATGGTGGAGCCGCCGGAGACGGTGCGCCCGGCCTTGAGGTTCTGGCCGGCCGCCCTGGCCAGGGCCGGCGGGTCGACGCCGGCGTGGAGCAGGAACCTGCGGTCCTCGGAGAACAAGGTGGCGTTGACCAGGCGCGGCGAGACGTCCTTGAGGTCGACCCAAAGTCCTTTATCCCGGTTCACCGCCCGCAGGATCGCGCCGTTCCGGTCCAGAATTAGGAAGCCAGAGTTATCTTTTATTCGATTAAACTCAAAATGCGGTATAATCCTTCCAATAACATAAAAAGATAATGCCGCAGAAATTATAATGCTGATTTTGACACGCATACGACTGAAACAATCTAAGCCGTATTATTCTGTTTCAAAAAACCAAAGTCTGCAATAATCAGAACAACCATTAAAAAGCCCAACACCATTTCTGATGCTGTTATTATCGCAAAACTTAATTCTCCGTTTATTAAAGCGCTGTTGTTGATTTTTATTGTTGCCATAACCAATGACGATGCACTATATGATAAATAAAACAATACCTTTTCATAACTTTTCTCCAACACGTTAAAACAGTAAATAGACATTTGATAATAAATAAATGCGTAGGTAACAATAATTGTTGCTAGTAACTTTATGTAGTTTCTTATAAAGCATTTATATCTAATATTGCCGGGTATATCATTTAATTTGCATTTTAAGTAATGCTTACTTTCTTTATCAAGGCGATAAATGTCAATAAAAAGCATAAAATCATAACCGAGATTCATTTTATGTGCCGGATAACGAATTATCTCTAGTGCCAAAGTTGTAAACAATAAAATTGAAACAAAACCAAATAGGAAGATCTCTAGCGAAACGTTTCCTATTAACGCATTAGCCATTTCATCAAAATGAAAAACCAGCCCTCTAGTGTCGATAAAAAAAAGAACAGACAAGAACATGAATGCAATGCCTATAGGCGATGTCATTTGAGTGAAAAATATACATGGTATGCTTCTATACCGTAAAAATATTAAATACAATGGTAACCGTTTTATTCTATTCTTTAATTTTACTAAATCATGTAGCCTTTTTTGAAGTTTCGGTTTTTGATTTGGTGCTTCATACTGCCTAACGATATTCAAATATTCATTCAGTGTTAGTTCTCGTCGGTCTGTATGTTTTACAAGCTTTTTGACATTTTGTGAAAACAGCCATCGAATAATCTTACACCTTTCTATCAGTCTCACTATTAACATTATCATCAGAAAGATGGTTATAATGAATAAAAAAATAATCATCGTATTATCCTAGAATATAGTTCTACTGGAGGTTTCGTATCCTCACCTCCACGCCGGGAAGGTCCTTTAGCATCTCCGGCAGCACCGAGACGTCCGTCTCCCCGTAATGGTAGGGGTACAGCACCTTCGGTTTTATCATTTTGGCCGCGTGGGACGCCTGCTGGGGCGTCATGGTGTAGGGCTGGTTCACCGGCAGGAAGACGATGTCGATGTCCTTCAGCTGGGCCATCTCCGGGATGTCCTCGGTGTCCCCGGCGATGTAGATGCGCCGGCCGCCGATATCGAGCACATAGCCGTTGTCCCGCCCCTTGGGGTGGTATTTTTCGCGGCCCTCGGTGGTATTGTAGGCCGGCACGGCGGCGATCTTTATCCCCTTCACCGTCACCGTGTCCCCGTTCTTCAGGGCCTGCCCCTTGCCCATCTGGTCCCTGGCCCCCTGGTTGAGAATGAGAGCGGTGCCCTTCTTCTCGATCTGCGAGACGGCCTTGGCGTCCAGGTGGTCGGAGTGCTCGTGGGTTATCAGGATGATGTCGGCCTTGTGGAGCTTCCCGTAATCGGCGTATCGCCCCACCGGGTCCACGTGGATCACCAGTTTGTTGTAATGGATCATCAGTGTGCCGTGCCCGATGAAGTAAATGGAGATCTTGCCGTCCCCGGACTCGAATCGGTCCATCTCGAAGCCCAGAGCCTGACCCGCCCCAAGGCTGGCGGAGGCGAGCGCCGCCATCAACATGAATTTCATGGGTTGGCCCTCCGGTTTTTAGCTAAACTTATGGGAGCCTCTATATATTCACCATTTGGCCTAACCGCAAAGCACCCAGAGCTTTCCCCGCCTGCCTGCCCGCCATAGGAGGGTGCGCCTTCCTCCTGCGGCGGACAAGTTGGCGTGAGTTTAGCCT
>DHHE01000066.1:0-2673 GCA_002403115.1 bacterium UBP2_UBA4780
CGGTGAACCAGCCCTACACCATGACTTCCCAGCAGGCGACCGACGCGGCCAAAATGATAAAACCGAAGGTGCTGTACCCCTACCATTACGGGGAGACGGACGTCTCGGTGTTGCCTGAGATGCTAAAGGACGTTCCCGGCGTGGAGGTGAGGATACGGAAAATGAAATGAGATTATTTACATAAGAAAGAAAAATGTATTATTTAATTTCAATAGTTACCTTTGCTGCTATTCTGTGTCGAGTAGTAGAAAGATGGAGAATAATAAAATGGTTGCGATCAAATAAAATAGAAGAAGTCGAGATAAAGATAAATAAATCAACGACCTTAAAAGAGTATATTAAGCTCGTAAAACGCAATGGAGCACCCAATTTAAATAATAATAAATTTAGTGTAAAGATTTTTAAACTCTTGTCGGCATTGCGCAAATACATTAAAAGCGAAATTAACGCAAATGCTGGCTTGATAATTGTTCAGATTATTATTAAGTTGACAAGAATATTTCAGAGTATCACTTCATTGGCGGCCCGGGTTCAATAGTGAAGTGCAACACTTGAGGAGGCGGAAAGGGATGTGCTATCCTAGGTGTTATGACAAAGACTTACAAGCATTTGCACCCGGAAGACAGAGAAGAGATCTGCATCATGCACAGCCTGGGTTACTCTGAAGAAGCTATAGGGGAAAAGATCGGACGTCACAAGAGCACGATCAGCCGGGAACTGGCCCGAAATGCTTCAACCGAGTATAAGTGCTACCGTGCCCAACGGGCGCAACAACGGGCGGAAGCCAGACGTGCAGCCGCCAGCCGCCATCAGCGGCTCAAGGACGACCGCATACGGGATTATGTCAGGAAACACCTGGCGGAGGATTGGTCGCCTGAATTGATCGCCGGGCGATTGTCCGCCGATCAGCCGGGGCTTACCATCAGCATCGAAGCCATTTACCAGTATGTTTACGCACCGGACACGCCGGATCGCGAACATTTGATCGCCAGGCTGCCCCGGCAGCACCGGAGACGGAAACCCCGGGGTAAGGGCCGCAAACCCAAGAAAATCATCATTCCCAACCCGGTCTCGATCGATCTGCGGCCCTTGATTGTTGAAGCCCGTCAAGAGGTCGGCCATTGGGAGGGCGACAGCTTGGTCTCCAGCCAGAGCAAAGCCGCGTTGAACTCGTTAACCGAACGAAGCTGGCGGTTGACCTATATCACCAAGTTATCCCGTAAAACCGCCGAACACACCACAGCCGCAGTTATCCGCAGGCTAAAGCATCTCCCATTGGAAGCACGGAAAACACTGACGTTAGACAATGGAACCGAGAACGCCGGCCATCAAATCATCACTGCCGCCATCGGCACCCAATGCTATTTCGCTCATCCCTATCGTTCGTGGGAAAGAGGTTCAAACGAACAAGTCAACGGCCTTATCCGACGGTACTTGCCTAAAGGCACCGATTTTAGTATGATTACCGATCAACAGATCAAAGCCATCGAAGATAAACTCAATAATCGGCCCAGAAAATGCTTGGGCTTTAAAACTCCACTTGAAGCAGCTTCCCTTGTTGCACTTCGAGGTTGAATCTGGGCGGGAATAACTACTTTTTCCCTGTTTCTTTTGTACTCAGCCAATTACACGTTACCAAGTAATGCGATTTGCCTCGGCTATTTATTTACGTTAATGTCATTACTGCTGTTCACGGCAATGATTTTAGAAGTTATACGCTATCCTATCCATAAAATAAACTTGGGGTATGACTTCATGTTATTTATCGATATTTCAAACTTAGGGAATAATGGGCGTTTTTTAGAATCAAATATAAATAATATCCCCGCAAAAGTAAGATACGGGGGATTCATTGTAACCTATGCCAAATTAATAATCACAATAATACTAACTTATGCCTTTATTTATTATAATTATTTTATCTTTTGCGGCACTAAAGTTGACAAAGCATTTTCAACTTTCTGTACGTTTATTTCTTATAGTACATCTTCTCTTGTCATGGCACCTTTAAATATTCGCGCCTTTGACGATTTAATAGGCAGATCATCACTAATGATTATTACCGCCTCTGAAATGCTAATAGGTTTCCTTTTAGTTATCCTGGTTATAACGGATTTCAACCTTCGAAAGAATTAATGTTTTTTGCATTAATGATAGTTTTACAATGAAAAAGCATTTCATTATTGTTTTTACGGCATTTTTTGCTATTATTGTTATTGGAAGGCTTGCCCCGCCGTTCGAATTTCGGAAAATCCGAGGTAACTCGGGCTTCCTCATCCTCGACAGCCAGGGCCGGACCCTGCGGGTGGTGAACCGCGAAAAGGGATTGTGGGTCGACCTTGATGACGTCTCGCCGCACCTGGTCAACGCCACGCTTTTCTCCGAGGACCGGAGGTTCTGGCTCCATCAAGGGGTCGATCCCGTTTCCCTGGCCAGGGCGGTCTGGCAGAACGCCAGGGCCGGCCGTGCTGCCTACGGCGGCTCCACCATCACCATGCAGACGGCCAGGCTGTTACTTGGTCCCAGGCCGCGGGACATTAAGGCGAAATTCGAAGAGATCCTCCTGTCGGGTTATCTGGAATGGCGGCTGCCCAAGAGCGGGATACTAGAGATCTACCTCAACCTTGCCCCGTACGCCTGCCGGAACATCGGGTGCCGGGCGGCCAGCCTGGG
>DHHE01000066.1:2690-3139 GCA_002403115.1 bacterium UBP2_UBA4780
AGCTACTATGACCCCGGGCGCCGGGCGGAGCGGCTGGAGCAGGCCAGGCAAAGGCTTTTGGCTGGAATGGGCCGGGCCGGGCTTCTGTCACCAGGGGGCTCGGAGACGGCCGCCGTTCCGCCGGCCGTCTCCACCGAGGTCCCGCCGTTCGCCGCCCCGCACTTCTGCGACTGGCTGCTGGCCCGCAGTCCCCGGGAGTGGGGGGATGTCCCGACCACGGTGGACGGAAAACTGTCCGGCGAGTTGGAAAGGCACATCAGGGCCTACGTCAAAAAACTGTCGCGCCACGGCATCTCAAACGCGGCGGCCGTGGTCATCCGCAACTCGGACATGGCCCTGCTGGCCATGGTGGGCTCGGCCGACTACCTGGACTCGCGCATCTCCGGCCAGGTCAACGGAGCGACGTCGCTGCGCCAGCCGGGCTCGGCCCTGAAGCCCTTCACTTACGG
>DHHE01000066.1:3293-4868 GCA_002403115.1 bacterium UBP2_UBA4780
CACGATCCGGACCACTACGGCCTGGGGCTGACCCTGGGCAACGGCGAGGTCACCCTGCTGGAGATGACCCGGGCCTACGCGGCGCTGGCGAACATGGGCTGGTATAAAGAAGTCAGGTTTCTGGGAGGGAAAAGGGGCAAGGACCAAGCCGAGGCCGCCGAGGATTCGGCGAGGATCTTCTCCGAGCGGGTGGCCTACATATTGGCGCACATGCTCTCGGACCGCTCGGCCCGGCAGCCGGCCTTCGGCGAGTGCAGCCCCCTGGACCTGCCGTTCCCCTGCGCCGCCAAGACCGGGACCACCAAGGATTACCGGGACAACTGGACCGTCGGCTTCACCGCCGATTACACCGTCGGCGTCTGGGTGGGCAACTTCGACGGGCGGCCGATGCACGGGGTGTCGGGCGTCTCCGGGGCCGGGCCGCTGTTCCGCGATATCATGCTGGCCCTGCATCGCGGCCGGAGGCCCGAGGCCTTCGCCCGGCCCGGGGGGATAGAGGAGAAAAGCGTCTGCCCGCTTTCCGGCGACCTGGCGGCCGAAGGCTGTCCAAACCGCATGAGCGAGCTGTTCCTGGCAGGCGGCGCCCCAAAGTCCGAATGCCGCTTCCATGACGAGCACGGCAGCGTCATTTTTCCGCCGCTATACCGGGACTGGGCCTCTCTACGAGAAGTTGACGAAGGGACGAAGATAGGAAGCGGCGACGCCTGCTACATAGCATTTCCCAAGGAAGGCGAGGTGTTCAAAATCGACCCGGGGCTGAGGCGGGAGAGCCAGGAGATAACCTTCAAGGCGGTGGTGCCGGGCACGGCCCGGGGGGTGGAGTGGTCGCTTAACGGGAAGCGGATCTCGGGCGAGATCGCCCCGCGCTGGCGGCTGGCGCCCGGGGAGCACGTGTTAATCGTCAAAGCAATTGTCGGCGGCAGAGAAATGATCCACCGGGTGAGGTTTACTGTACTTATTTGATGTTGCCAATCCCTTCCCGTTGCCTGTATAATTATCGATTATCGGTTGCCGGAAGGCGGAACAGTCAACCCCTTTCGAAGAAGAACCAACCATATGAGCCTCAAATACTATCTCCGCGAGGGCCTGGCCGGATTCCACCGGGCCAAGCTGATGAGCCTGCTCTCGGTCTCCAGCATCACCGCCGCCCTTTTCCTGTTGGGCACCTTCCTGCTGGTGACCCTGAACTTCCACCTGGCCCTTAGGGGCCTGCGGGAGCGCTTCGAGATCCAGGCCTTCATCCGGGAGGGCGCGCCCGAGGCCCAGGTGGTGGTGGCCGGCAGCGCCATCCGCAGCATCCCGGGCGTCAAGGACGCGGCCTTCGTCTCCAAGGAGGAGGCCCTCAAGAGGTTCCGGGAGGAGTTGGGGGACCGGGGCGGCCTGCTGTCGGCCATCGAGGCCAATCCCCTGCCGCGATCCTTCAGGGTGAGCCTGCAGGCGGAACACCGCAACCCGGAGTCCATGTCGGCCATCGCCGAGAAGATACAGAAGCTGCCCGGCATCGAGGAGGTGGAGTACGGCAAAGCCTGGCTGGGAAGGCTCTACCGGGTGGGCTACCTTCTGGTGGTGATAGAC
>DHHE01000066.1:4962-8794 GCA_002403115.1 bacterium UBP2_UBA4780
ATGGCCCAGGGCCTTATCGGCAGCCTTCTCGGGGGGGTGGGATTATACCTGGGGTACCGGGTGCTGTCGGCCCAGTTCGGCATGCTGGGCTTTTTCAGCCGCCATCAGATGGCCGGGCTGGTCCTCTTCGGGATCGCCCTGGGTGGTCTTGGCAGCTGGGTGGCTGTCCGGAGGTTCATGAATCGCGCCTGACATTCCCCATAGGGCAACATAGCGCTTGACAGAACGGCATGGTTTTTGGTAAACTAATAAACTGTAAATGACACGGGCCTGTAGCGCAGTTTTGGTAGCGCACCTGACTGGCAGTCAGGGGGTCAGGGGTTCGAATCCCCTCAGGTCCACCAGAGAACAACAGGGGGAGGATCCCAGGGCATCCGAAGACGATCCCCCGAAAAAATACGCTTGTAGCATGGTCCGCACCGAGCCAAAAGCAAGCGCAACTGCCTTGGGAGCACAGGAAACGCTTGTGCTCCCGTCTTTTTAGGAGGCAATAGGAGGCAAAATGCCGCCGATCATCAAGATCCTCATTGTAGTGCTGGTGGCGCTGCTGCTCTACAGCGCCTTCATGACGGCCATGCCGCACATCCGGTTCTCCAGGATCAAGGGCAAGATGGAGGAGGCGGTGGGAGCGGCCATGGCCGATTCGGACGAGGTCCTGGCCAGGGAACTGGCCGAGGTCTGTTTGGAGCAGAAGGTGCCGCTGGTGGGGGATTTTTTCTACAAGGTCAGGGACGACCAGGGTAAGCTCTTCTACTACCAGCCGGAGACCGACCAGGAGAAGAAGCAGTACAAGGACGGCGCCTTCGCCTACTTCCTGGAGAACATCAAGCGGACGCCGGGCCAGGAGATCAGCATCTCCATCGACTACCAGGTGGAGACCTATTTCCCCTTCGGTGTCTACGTCCTCAAGCAGAGGTTCGCCCACACGGAGACTTCAACCCTTTCCCGGTGAACGGCCGCGCGCATGGAACAACGGGTGCTGGTGCTCAACCAGAACTACGAGCCGCTGATGGTCTGCCATTCCCGCCGGGCCCTGGTGATGATGCTGCTGGGCCGGGCCGAGGTGGTGGAGGAGGGCGACAGCTGGATAAGGTCGGTGCGCCAGCAGTTCCGCCTGCCGAGCGTGGTGCGCTTGGAGAGCTTCATCAGGAAGCCCCGGCCCGAGGTCAAGCTGACCAAGCACAACGTGCTGAGGCGGGACCGGCACACCTGCCAGTACTGCGGCGGCTCCAAGGGGGCGATGACGGTGGACCACGTTGTGCCCAGGTCCCAGGGGGGCGAGGACACCTGGGAGAACCTGGTCTGCGCCTGCACCGCCTGCAACAACCGCAAGTCGAACCGAAGCCTGCGGCAGAGCGCCATGTCTCTGATCCGCAAGCCGCGCCAGCCCAGCTTTATCACCTTCATCCAGTACTCGGTGGGAAACCCCGACCACCGGTGGCGCCCCTACCTTTTCATGGGCCGGCAGTAAGGGGACGGACCCTCGACACCGCTCGGCACCGGCCGGCTCGGGATTGGGGACGGCCCCCCGGCATCGAGCTTCGGTGAACTCCAGGCAGGGTCCGGGGAAGGCCTCTCCATCAAAGAACCTGTTGCAGGTATTCGTCGCAAAGTCTTGCGTTCAGCGCATATCCGGCATGTCCGCCGAAGCCCGCCGTAGGCGGGGCTTCCCAATATGATACCTACTACGAGTTCAAACAAAGGCAGACAGACGAAATGACCCTTGGCAGCCGAATACTGATATACACGACCGTTGTTTTGCTGGCAGCCGGTCAGCCTGTTCCGGCGGCCTCGGCCGCCAAGAAGGCGAAAAAAAGCGGGAAAAAGACCAGGCAGGTCTTCTACCTGCCCAAGCCCACCGGGGACGTCCAGGACGACCTGGACAAGCTCTTCTCCCACAAGCTGGGTAAGATGGGCCGCTGGGGCATGGCGGTGGTTTCGCTGGAGGACGGTTCGCTCGTCTATCAGCACAACTCGGAGCAGAAGTTCATCCCGGCTTCCAACGCCAAGCTGTTCACCACCGCCGCCGCCCTGGAGAAGCTGGGGCCGGATTACACCTACCAGACAGAGCTCTACGCCTGCGGGGGGATGGACACGGCCGGGGTGCTACACGGAGATCTGGTGGTGCGGGGATCGGGGGACCCCACCATCAACCGCTGGGAGATCCTGCTGGCCTGGGCCGACAGCCTGGCGGCCTGCGGCCTGACCGCCATAAACGGGGACCTGGTGGGCGACGAGGGCAACTTCGTTCCCGAGAAGCTGGTCTCCATGGTGCCCCGTTCTTCCAACCGGCTTGTCAAGTCCAAGAAGAGGATGTCCTGGAACATATCCGGCCTGTCATTCCGCGACAACCTGGTGGCGGTGACCGTCTCCGGCGGGACCCTGGGCAAGCCGCTCCGGGTTTCCACCGACCCGCCCATGGAGGTCGAGATCCGCAACCTCAGCCGGACCATCAAGGGCAGCTCCTCCACCGTCACCAGGAAAGTCAAGCTCAAGGACGGGACCACGGCCAACCGCACCCGGAAGGTCTACAACGTCGGCCGCCCCCACGTCACCTTCGACGGCCGGATTCTCAAGGTCACCGGCACCCTGGCCGGGGGCTCCAGCAAGAGGTTCCTGTTCACCTCCAAGCAGCCGGACGACCACTTCGCCCGGGTGCTGGCCGCGGCCCTCAAGGCCAGGGGCATCGGCATCAGGGGCGAACCCCGGGGCAGCGCAGCGGCCGCGTCCCAGGCGGCCGACTCGGCCTGGCTGATGCACGCCCACGGGTCCCAGCCTCTGTCCGAGATCATCAAGGTGGTCAACAAAAGCAGCCACAACCTCTACGCCGAGACACTGCTCAAGACCCTGGGATCGGAGGAGAGCGGCCAGGGCTCGGTGGTGCGCGGGGCCGAGGCCGAACGCGACATCGTCTTCCAGATGGGGCTGGGCGAGGTCGGACTGTTCGACGGCTGCGGGCTGTCGCGGCGCAACGAGGTGTCGCCGCTGCAGGTGGTCACCCTGCTCCGCTTCATCCACCAGCAGCCTTACTGGGGGGCCTTCTACAACTCCCTGGCCATCGGCGGGGTGGACGGGACCCTGGGGGGCCGGCTTTCCAACCCGGACATGCACGGCCGGATCTACGCCAAGACCGGGTCCATCGGCGGGGTGTCGGCCCTGTCCGGCTACGTTACAGCCAAAAGCGGCAAGATGTTCGCCTTCTCCATCATGGTCAACAACATGAGCCGGGCCAAGACCGCCCGCCGGGTGGAGGACTACATCTGCCGCCTGCTGGTGGAGTACCTGGGGTAGGAACCCTTCCACAAGGGATCCCAACGGGCCGGCCGTTTTATCGGGTTCCCGGCCGGAAAGGGAAGCCGCGGAACCACGGAATATATAAAATATAAATAGTATCACCAATTACGAGGAGAACGAGCCTTGCTGAAACTCCACTTCAACTACAAGGACGTCTTCCGGGCGGCCCGGCTGGGCTTCTCGCCCAAGAAGATGTGGGTCATGTTCTGGGGGCTGCTGCTGGGCTTGGCGGCCTACGGCTTCTTCGGCTACCTGGCCCACGCCGCCGCCGGAAGGGCGCTGGCCGACACCTGGGCCATGTTCGGGCTGGTACCCCTGCCCTGGACCGACTTCGGGTTCTGGGCCTGGCTGCTGTGGTTCGCCGGCGTTCTGGTTTTCGCCGTCACCATGATGCTGGCCTCGGCCATGACCGCCCGGATCACCGCCGAGCAGCTGGCGGGCAACGAGTTCTTCGAGGTCAAGGAGGCGGCCAAATTCCTTAAAGACAGCTGGAAGTCGGTGCTGGGGGCGCCCCTGGTCATCATCCTGTTCGTGGTCT
>DHHE01000173.1:0-1176 GCA_002403115.1 bacterium UBP2_UBA4780
GCCTACATCGTGGCCACCGGCCGGGGCGACTTCCCCAACCAGGTGAACAACAGCCTGGGCTTCCCCGGCATCCTCAAGGGCGCGCTATTGGTGCGGGCCCGCAAGATCACCGACGAGATGGCCATCGCCGCCGCCCACTCGCTGGCCAACTATTCCGAGAAGAAGGGGCTGTCGCCGGACAACATCATCCCCAAGATGAGCGACGCCGACGTCTTCCCCACCGAGGCCCGCGACGTGGCCATGCAGGCCATCAAGGACGGGGTGGCCCGGATCAAGATGACGGCCGAGGAGGCGTTTGCCAAGGCCGAGGCCGACATCAAGGAGGCCCGAAACATCGTTCACAAGATGATGGAGATCGGGATAATCCGCAAGCCGCCTTCCGAGCTGCTCGAGGCCTGCGTCAAGCGGGCGGTGGCCCAGGTGAAGTAGGTCCCGGCCCGACCGCAGGGGGGCGCAGTGACCGGACACAGGCCCGAGGCCGGAAGGATCCGCAGGTTAAGGAGGCTGCTGGCCTACACCGGACGGCGGGACATGATCAGGCGGCTGGACCAGGCCATGAACTCCAGCACCATGTCCAGCGAGATCCTGGGGGAGTTGATCCTGGCCTTGGAGGACTTCAGGAAAAACGACCCGGTCCGGCACCTGGAGGTCATGGATCTGGTCGGCGAGATAATAACGGACTTGAAGAAGGCGTGGCGGTGAGCCGGGAAGGGAACAGGGAAAAGGACAAAAAAAGACAGGACCTGCAGACCATGCCGGGCATCGGACCAAGCCTGGCCCGGGATCTGCGAGACCTTGGCGTCCGCAGGGTCGGCGACATGGCGGGGAAGAGCCCAGAGGAGCTTTACCAGAGGCTTTGCCGGATGAGAAAAAGGCTTCAGGACCCCTGTCTGCTTTACGCCTTCCGCTGCGCCAAGTACTACGCCCTGCGGAAAAGCCACGACTCCAAACTGCTGCTGTGGTGGAACTGGAAGGGACGGCCCTCGCCGTAGCGCCCGAGCAGTTGTTTAAAACAGAAGCACGGCAGTAAACGGATAAACCAACAAAAGGAGGGACCATGCGATCCGTGGAATACCAAAAGGTCGTCCAGGCGGTCAAGGACATGTGCCTGGAGTCCAACTTCGACCTGCCCCAGGACGTGGTGGACTGCTTCCAGGAGGCCATGAAGAAGGAGGA
>DHHE01000173.1:1223-3337 GCA_002403115.1 bacterium UBP2_UBA4780
TTCTTCGTCAAGCTGGGGGCCGACGTCAGGATCGAGGGCGGCATCCTGCCGGACGCCGTCAACGAGGGCGTCAAGCAGGGCTACACCGAGGGCTACCTGCGCAAATCCTCGCTGGACGACCCCCTGTTCGATCGCAAGAACACCAAGGATAACACCCCGGCCATCATCCACCTGGAGATAGTCATGGGCGATGGGCTGGAGATAACCATGGCGCCCAAGGGCGGCGGGGCCGAGAACATGAGCCAGGTGAAGATGCTGCCGCCGTCGGCCGGACCCAAGGGGGTTGAGGACTTTGTGGTGGAAGCGGTGGTCAAGGGCGGCGGCAATCCCTGCCCGCCGACGGTCATCGGGGTCGGCGTCGGCGGCACCTTCGAGAAAGTGGCCTACCTGGCCAAGAAGGCCCTGATGTGGCCGCTGGGCAAGCCCAACGCCGACCCGCGCTACGCCGAGCTGGAGCAGAAGATCTTAAAAAGGATCAACGACTCGGGCGTCGGGCCGCAGGGCCTGGGCGGCAACACCACCAGCTTCTGGGTGCACATCGAGCACGCGCCCTGCCACCTGGCCTCGCTGCCGGCCGCGGTCAACGTCAACTGCCATGCCCACCGGCACGCCCATCGGACACTATAGAAAAGAACCAAACCACGAAGTCACGAAGGCACGAAGGACATCTATCCCAAATAGTGTCTTAGTGCCTTAGTGGTAAAGAGAGAAGGAAGATATGGCAAAGAAGATACAGACCCCGCTGACCGAGGAGGTCGCCCGCTCGCTGAAGATGGGCGAGGAGGTATACATCACCGGCGTCATCCTGACCGGCCGCGACGCCGCCCACAAGCGCCTGGTGGAGGCCCTGGACAAGGACGGCAAGACGCCGATAGACCTGGAGGGGCAGATAATCTACTACGTGGGGCCCAGCCCCGCCAAGCCGGGCAAGGCCGTCGGATCGGCCGGGCCGACCACCAGCTACCGGATGGACGCCTACGCGCCGCAGCTGATCCGCAAGTCTGGACTGAAGGGCATGATCGGCAAAGGGCCGCGCAACCAGGGAGTCAAGGACGCCATGAAGGAGAAGGGATGCGTCTACTTCGCGGCCACCGGCGGGGCGGCGGCGCTGATCGCCCGGGCCATCAAGAAATCCACCCCGGCCCTCTACGAGGAGCTGGGCCCGGAGGCGGTCAACAAGTACGAAGTGGTGGATTTCCCGGTGGTGGTGGCCACCGACTGCGCCGGCAACGACCTCTACGAGGAGGGACCCAAGAAGTACCGCAAGGTATAACACCTTTGAGGACAGGGTCACACTGAG
Source organism: bacterium UBP2_UBA4780 (assembly GCA_002403115.1). GTDB lineage: Bacteria > Edwardsbacteria > AC1 > AC1 > EtOH8 > UBA8901. Next base: position 2,524 of record DHHE01000173.1, read on the forward strand.
CTTGTCGAAGTGCGACCCTGTCCTCTCTGTTTCAATGAATAGAACCACAATTCTTCAACTGTGGTCATGCTTCGACAGGCTCAGCATGACGGGTGAGCTGTTTCCGAGGTTATAGAAACATGAACGTCCACGAATACCAGGCCAAGGACCTTTTCCGAACTTACGGTATAGCGGTCGACCAGGGTTTCATGGCCCAGTCGGCCTCCGAGGTGGAGAAGAGGCTGCACGACCATGAGCTGCACGAACCGCCCTACGTGGTCAAGGCCCAGGCCCACACCGGCGGCCGGGGCAAGGCCGGGGGCATCAAGGTGGCCAAGTCGCCAGCCGAGGCCGTCGAGGCCGCTCGGCAGATCATCGGCATGACCCTGGTGACGCCGCAGACAGGGCCCGCCGGAAAGCTGGTACGCAAGGTCCTGGTGACCGGGGCCGCCGGAATCGCGAAGGAATACTACCTGAGCCTGCTGATAGACCGGGCCTCGCAGGACTACGTGTACGTGGGCTCTACCGAGGGCGGGGTCGAGATCGAGAAGGTGGCGGCCGAGAAGCCCGGGGCCATCGTCAAGGTCCAAATGGACCCGATGGCCGGGTTCCGGAGTTACCATGGCCTAGCCATGGCCAAAAAGCTGGGATTTTCCGGAGAACAGACGAAACAGCTTATGGCCATCATGGCCGGAATGTTCAGACTTTTCACGGAGAAGGACGCCTCGCTGGTGGAAATAAATCCCCTGGTGCTGACAAAGGACGGAAGGCTGATGGCCATCGACGCCAAGGTCAACTTCGACGACAACGGGCTGTTCCGGCATCAGGATATCCA
>DHHE01000173.1:3343-5775 GCA_002403115.1 bacterium UBP2_UBA4780
CTACATCAAGCTGGACGGGACCATCGGCTGCCTGGTGAACGGGGCCGGGCTGGCCATGGCCACCATGGACATCGTCAAGCTCTCCGGCGGCAGCCCGGCCAATTTTTTGGACGTGGGCGGCTCGGCTTCGGCCGAGAAGGTGACCGAGGCCTTCAAGATAATACTGTCGGATCCCTCGGTGCGAGGCATCCTGGTGAACATCTTCGGCGGCATCATGAAGTGCGACGTCATCGCCGAGGGGATCGTGGCGGCGTCGAAAACGCTGGGGGTCAAGGTCCCGATCGTGGCCAGGCTGGACGGGACCAACGTGGAGCAAGCCCGGAAGATACTGGCCGACTCGGGGCTGAAGATCATCCCGGCGGCCTCCCTGGCCGAGGCGGCGGAAAGAATAGTCAGCGAATCGGGCAAATGAAAGCGTACTTCGTCGCGCTGGCAGCTCTGGCCGCAACGGCCGTGGTCTGCGGTTACTCTTCCGTCAAAGCCACCACAGCCAAGGAATTCGTCAACGAGCACTCCAAAGCCTACTACTTCCGCAACGTCAAGGCGGTGGCCGGGATGACCCTGTGCGCCGAGGACCTGGACGAAACCAGTTTGCCGTCCAAGATCAAGCTGGAACTGCGCGATTTCAAGCGCGATTCGCTGAAGGCAGATCTGAAACGCCAGATGGAGAGGGACGACAGGTGGGCCAAGGCCTGGGAGGGCACCAAGTACGTCAGCGAAGAGGATCACAACAATTACATCCGGGTCGAGGTCAAGGTGGGTTTCGCCTATTCCAGCATCGTGCTGGTCCGGGTTGGTAAATACCTGAAGATTGCGCCCAATCCCTCTTCTTTCGAATAATTTCCAAGTGCAAAATCCCAATATCAAAATTTAGTATTATTAGATTGGTATTTTATTATGGCTATTCTTATAGGTAAAAATACTCGCCTCATCACCCAGGGCTTCACCGGCAAGCACGGCACCTTCCACTCGCTCAAATGCGCCGAGTACGGCACCAAGTTCGTGGGCGGGGTGGTGCCGGGCAAGGGCGGGACGGTGCACGAGGGCTACCCGGTGTTCGACACCGTGGCCGAGGCGGTCGAGAAGGAAGGCGCCAACGCTTCGATGATCTTCGTGCCGGCCGGCTTCTGCCGCGACGCCATCCTGGAGGCGGTGGACGCCGGACTGGGCTTGGTCATCTGCATCACCGAAGGCGTCCCGGCGAACGACATGCTGTTCGTCAAGCGGTACATGAAGGGCAAGCGAACTCGGTTGATAGGACCCAACTGCCCGGGCGTGATATCGCCGGGCAGGGCCAAGGCCGGCATCATGCCGGCCGCCATCCACCGGGAGGGGCCGGTGGGGGTGGTCTCCCGCTCCGGCACCCTGACCTACGAGGCGGTCAACCAGCTGACGGCGCTGGGCATCGGGCAGAGCACCTGCATCGGCATCGGCGGCGACCCCATCATCGGCACCAACTTCATCGACGCCCTGGCCATGTTCAACGACGATCCGGAGACCTCGGCCGTGTTCCTGATCGGCGAGATCGGGGGCTCGATGGAGGAGGAAACGGCTGCGTGGATCAAACAGAATATCAAAAAGCCGGTGGCGGCCTTCATTGCCGGGGCCACCGCCCCGCCGGGCAGGCGGATGGGGCACGCCGGGGCCATCGTCTCCGGCGGCAAGGGGACATGGAGGGAGAAGGTGGAGACGCTGGAGACGTGCGGGATCAGGGTGGCCCGCAGCCCGGCCGAGATGGGGGCCACCATGAAGCAGGCGATGGGGAAAAGATAACCACTAGACACAGATTTACACGGATCATTTCCGACTTTCCTTTCTTGTCAGAATGAAAAAAAGCGCAACATTGCTCCTTGCTGCCCTGCTGGGGTTCGTCCTCTCCGGCTGCCCCTGCGAGCGGGACGACGATCCCACCGGTCCTGGAGGCACGGCGGACACCACCCGGCCGGTGATGATGACCCCGTATCAGCACCAGTCCGAAATGAACGTCATCAACGAGGCCTACAGCGAGACCACCGCCTGCCCCTGGGGCTTCATCCACAAAGGCATAGACTTCTTCCCCGCGGGAGATCTGGCCACCTTCCGGGCAGTCAATAGCGGAACGATCGATAAACTTGAAAAATTCTATAACTCCGGGAACGGATACTGGCAGGTGAATTTGGACCTCAGGTTCAACTCAATGTACCGGACTGGTTACGCCTTCGAGCCGATGTCTGCCAGCCCGGCCCACGCCGACACCCAGATGCTGAACATGTCGGTCAGCGTGGGCCAGACGGTCGTCCAGGGACAGGTTTTGGGGAGGCTGCTGGTGCGGGGAGGCGGGGCCCACGTCCACTTCGGCCTCTACCGGAGCAACACGGACATCTGCCCGGAGAGCTTCTTCACCGCCGGGGCCAGGGACTCCATCCTTTCCATCCTGCACCGCACCTTCCCCG
>DHHE01000166.1 GCA_002403115.1 bacterium UBP2_UBA4780
CTTGGCCAGCGCCGCAGCCGGGTCGTCGTATTTGGCCATGAAGATCATGGCCGCAATGACGAACGGTTTATACCCCGCCTCGCGATAGGTCTCCAGCCGGTACTGCTCGAACACGTCCCGAGACACCTCGCCCTGCGCGCAGGAAACGCCGGTGATGTCGGCCGGCAGGCAGTGCATGTACAACGCCTTGCCGCCGCGGGTCAGATCCATCTTCTTGGCGTCGCATTCCCAGGAGACGAACTTTGCGTTGTTGGCCAGGCACTCCTTCTCCAACTCCCCCAGCCCCGTCCGGTCGTTGCGCTTTAGCAGTTCGGTGCGGCGCTCCATCACCTTGTACGGCGCCCACGATTTGGGGTAGACCACGTCGGCGTCCTTGAACGCCTCCTCCATCGAGTTGACCACCCCGAAGGAGCCCTTGCTTGAGGCCGCGTTCTTACTGGCGACGCCTAAGACGTCGGGGATAAGATCGTAGCCCGCGGGGTGGGCCAGGCTGACATGCATGCCGAACCTTGTCATCAGGCCGATGACGCCCTGCGGCACCGACAGCGGCTTGCCGTAGCTTGGCGAATATGCCCAGGTCATGGCGATCTTCTTTCCTTTCAGGTGGTCGAATCCGCCGAAGTGCTGCTTGAGCATCAGCAGATCCGCCATGCTCTGGGTGGGGTGGTCGATGTCGCATTGTAAATTCACGACGTTGGGCCGCTGGTGCAGCACGCCCCGCCCGAAGCCCTCGGACACCGCCTCGCTCACCTCGCGCATGTACTTGTTTCCCTCCCCCAGGAACATGTCGTCGCGGATGCCGATGGTCTCGGTCAGGAAGGAGACCATGTTGGCTGTCTCGCGCACGGTCTCGCCATGGGAAATCTGTGACTTCTCCTCGTCCAGGTCGGACACCGCCAGGCCCAGCATATTTGCGGCCGAGGCGAAGGAGAACTTGGTGCGGGTGGACTTGTCGCGGAAGATGGAGATGGCCAGGCCCGACTTGAAGATCCGAAGGTCGCGGCCATCCTGGTGCAAATCCTTGAGGCACTCGGCCACCAGCTCGGTGGCCTTGATCTCGTCCAGGGTCCGCTCCCAGGTCAGCAGGAAGTCGCGGCCCTTCATGTTGGTCTTGAGTTTCCTCAGTTCAGCAAGTTTTCTGGCCAAGGCTTGCTTTTTCATGAGCCGTTCCTCGAATGTCATTGTGATGAAAACCGCGTTCCCGGCTATAAGATGCCGGCAACTGTCCCGGATCAAAACGTTCTTTCACGGGTATTGTTCAAGTATGATCTCGTCCAGCCGGCGCTTGGGAACGTGGTGGACCTGTTTATCGTCACGCCAATAGTCCGGTTTGCCGTCCGGCACGAGCTCGTCGACCACCACCGTCTCGGCGGGCGAGCCCAGGGCCAGCACCAGTAGTATCTCGTAGCGATCGTCCAGCGCCAGCGCCTTGCGCAGCCCCGGCTTGTCGATGTTTGCTATCATGCAACCGCCCAACTCCCTCTCCGCCGCGCCCAGCATGATGCTCTGGGCGGCTATTCCGTGGTCCTGGCCGAAGGACTCCGAGACCGACTTGTCTCCCAGGATCACGATGTAAGCGGATGGCCGTTCACCCTCGACCGGTCCGTTCCACTGGGGCAGATTCTTGGCCCAACGCAGGTGCGGAAACATCGAGTCGTTCTTGACGGAATCGGCGGACAGGATATACTTCAACGGCTGCTTGTTGGCGCCGCTGGCCGACATCCGGCCCAGGTCGGCCAGCTCCCGCAGCGTCTCGAGTGATACACAGTGTCCCTGATGAAACCGCCGGTAGCTGCGGTTGCGGTAGACCAGTCCCTTGATCGTGCTCATAGGTCGACGATCGCCCCGACCACGGCGTAGTGGAACAGGCTGAAAGTGTACACTTCGTCGTTTTCGGCGCCGCCCTCAAGAACACGATAGCCAGCCTTGAGGGAGACACGCCGGCCCAGCCGGCAGGATGCGCCACCGAACACGTCCTCGGCCCTTCCCTGTGGAGCTGCCAGGGCGTCACCTTCCAGCAGGGCGGTCAGCCGGCCTGACAAGGCATAGGCCAAGCGGAAGTTCACGATGGGCACGAAGCCGGTGTTCTTTTTCTCGGCGCTCTGCCCGCCACCCTCCAGGCTGATTGAGGCGTCCCTGATCTTGGAGGTGAAGCCGAACCCGGCCGTCAAACGCTCCCGCCGGATCGCATCCCAGCGGTAGGTGAGGCGGTAGGAATCGAACCGGAAGCGCGAGGTGAGCGTGGACCCGGCTGGAAAGATCTTTCCCATATACATTATGTCCCTGGGGCTGCTGCCGGAGGAGTTGATCCGCAGCGGTGCGGCCAGGATGCTCACCGTATGCCTTCCGCCAAAGCGGTACCCGGCCCGCAAACGTCCGAAGGCCGAATTATCGGAACGCAACTCGCGCGATAAAGAGAACAGCGTCCCCCCTTTGCCCGGTATGCGGACATCGTTGTAACCGCTGAATACCGACCCGAGCTCCATGTCTATGGTTGTCCTCGCCAGCGCGATGCCCCCAATGGAGAGCAAAGCCAGGAGAGTTATGTTAAGACTTCGTCCCAATTTCATGCCCATCCCTTCATTTACCGATATCCATCGCGTCAAGCAGGAAGGCATACTCTAAGGCCGTGTCCCTGAGGTAGGAGAACCTTCCCGACGGCCCGCCGTGGCCGCTTGACAGGTCGATTTTCATGATCAGAGTGTTGGCATCGGTCTTCGTCCGCCTCAGCCGGGCCGTCCACTTGGCGGGCTCCCAATACGGAACGTTCGTGTCGTTCAGCCCGCCGGTGACCAGCATGGCCGGGTAGTCCTGTGCCCTGATGTTCTCGTACGGGGCGTAGGATGACATGTAATCGTAGTGCTCTTTGACGCGGGGATCGCCCCATTCCTGGTACTCGATGGTGGTCAGCGGGATGGCCGGGTCCAGCATGGTGTTGATCACGTCCACGAACGGCACGTTCAGCACCGCTGCCCTGAAAAGGTCGGGCCGCTGATTGACAACGGCGCCTACCAACAGGCCTCCGGCGCTTCCCCCGGAGACCGCCAGTTTCGACGGCGAGGCGTAGCCTTGCGAGATGAGGTGCTCGGCGCAGGCGATGAAGTCCGAGAAAGTGTTCTTCTTGTTCATCAGCCTGCCCTGCTGATACCACTTCCTTCCCATCTCCTGGCCGCCCCTCACGTGGGCGACGGCCCAAACGAAACCCCGGTCGAGAAGGCTGAGGCGGTCGCTGCTGAAGAAGGGGTCGCTGCTGGTGCCGTAGGCCCCGTAGCCGGAAAGCAGGCAGGGGTTGCCGTTGTCGCGCCGCAGGCCCCTGCGGTAGACCAGTGATATGGGCACCCGCTGGCTGTCGGCAGCAACGGCGGAGACCCTCTCCGACACGTAACGCGATGGTCGGTAGCCGCCCTTCACACCGTATCGCTTCAACAGCCGGTAGCTGTCGGCCGACATGTCGTGTTCGTAAACAGATCCCGGGGTGACCATCGAGCCGTAGGTATAGCGGAGGACTGACGAGTTGTAGTCGTAACTGCGCCAAGGGAAAACGGTGTAGGTTGGCTCCGGAAAGGGAATGTACCTGTCGACGGCGCCGTCCCAGGACAGCACCCTCAACCTTTTCAGCCCGTCACGCCTTTCCACCAGAACGTAGTGTCCGTTGTAGATCCGGACGTCCTCCAAAAGCACGTCGTCGCGGCCCGGGATGACCTCGTTCCATCCTCCGTCCGAACGGTTGGCGGTTGAAACGGAAACCATTCTGAAATTATCATGGACGTCGTTGGTGATGACGTAAAGCGAGTCCCCGTGATGGTCCACGTAGTATTCGGCGCCAGCGGACCGCGCCTTTAAAATCCGGAAACAACCGTTGGGCGAATCAGCCGGACAGACCAGGGCCTCGGATTCGTTTTTGCTGTACGTGTGAATCAGCAGGAAGCCGCGTGATCGGGTGAGGGAGACGCTGACCGAGAATTCGGGGTCGGACTCACGATATACTATTTCGTCCTTTTCCGGTCCGGAACCAAGCTGGCGGCGGATGACGCGATCGGTGCGTTGGGCCGAGTCGCAGGCCTCATAGAACACGGTACGGCTGTCGGTGGACCAGGCCATACCCCTGGCGCTGGAGATGGAATCGACCAGACGGCCCGATGCAATGTCCTTGAGATATATCGTGTACAGGAAGGCGCCCGATGTGTCGGCCATATAGGCCAGGGTGGCGTGATCCGGGCTTATGTAGGTGCCGTCGATCGAATAGTAGGCGCGCCCGCCGGCCAATCGGTTCTCATCGAGCAGGACCTCCTCTTTGGCCTTCAGATTCCCCTTCCGGCGGCAGTATATCGGGTAATCCCTGGCTTTGACCGTCCGGCTGTAATAGTAGAAACTGTCGATCATTACCGGAACCGAAAGATCGGCCTCCCGGATGCGGCTCCGCATCTCGCGATAGAGCCTTTCCTGCAGCTTCCTGGTGTGGCGCAACATGGACTCTGCGTAGGCGTTCTCGGCGGCCAGATACGCCATGAGCTCGGGATCGTTGCGTTCCCGCATCCAGTGAAACTCGTCGCTTCGCACGTGCCCGTGGATGCTGTCCCGCCAGAAACGCTGGGGCGCCTGCGGGGGCGCCGGCTGGCCGTCAATCTGGCCGGAAAAGACCGTTAAGCCCGCCAGAAAAAGGAGGACAAACCCGATCGCCATGTCGCCTTTCGCGGCTTTTCCGTTCATCATCGGTAATGTGACGCCGCCGCCTCGATCGCGTCGATGATCTGCTGATATCCGGTGCAGCGGCATAGATTTCCGGAGATCGCTTTTCGCGCTTCCTCCCTGGTGGGGTTATTATTGGCCAGCAGGAAGGCGTGGGCGGTCAGCACCATGCCCGGGGTGCAGAACCCGCACTGGACGGCGCCGGCGTCCACGAAGGCCTGCTGCAGTGGGTGCAGCGATCCGTCACCACGGGCCAGTCCCTCGATGGTAAGCACGTTCCTGTCGACGATGTCGGCCACCGTTTTGCGGCACGACCTGACCGGCCGGTTGTTCACAAGCACGGTGCAGGCGCCGCAGGCTCCGACGCCGCAGCCTTTCTTGGCGCCGGTCAAATCCAGCTCTTCACGAAGAAAGGCCAGCAGGTTTTTCGGCAAATCGGACACGTTCAATTCGTGCCTGCGCCCGTTGATGTAGGTTATCACGGCCGCCCCCCCCCAGACCGGGGTTCAATCCTGATCGGCAGGCGGAAGCGGCGGACGCCGGTGGCGTTGTAGACCGCGTTGGCGATGGCCGGGGCCATCAGTTCGTTGGTGGGCTCGCCCACCCCCTTGGCGCCCGATGGAGAGGCCGGGTCGTGGTTCTCGATGATAATGGCCGTCATCTCGGGCAGATCGGTGGAATGGGGAATGCGGTACTGATCGAAATTGACGTTCAGTATTTTCCCTTGTTCAATTCCGACATCCTCGAACATGGCATAACCCGCACCCATCGCCATGCCGCCGTAGAACTGGCCCAGCACCATCGGCCGGTTGACCGCCTTCCCTGCTTCGTGCGAGGCGACCATGTTGAGAAGCTTCACCCGCCCGGTCTTGCTGTTGACCGTCAGCTCCACCGCCTGGCAGCCGTAGACCCAGGTGAAGTAGGCGTTGCCCTGGCCGGTGCGCTCGTCCCAGGTGACCTGCGGAGCCTTGAAGGTGCCGAAGGAATAAGGGTATTCCTGCATCAGGAAGAGCTGGTTCATGGCTTCGGGCCATGCCATTCTGCGTGCGTCGTCCTTGCCCCAGATGTGGCCGTCCTTGAAACGGACATCTCCGGGCGCGCAATCTAACTTCGGGGCCAGCCGTTCGGCCAGCTTTGACTTCAGCGATCTGGCCGCGTTGGCCACCGCCCCGCCCCCCATGATGGTGCCGCGCGAGGCCACGGTGGTCCCTCCGTCCGGTATGTTGGCGGTCGACGGCATACGGTATCGGATGCGCTCCTTCGGGACTCCCAGTTCGTCGGAGCAGATCAGGATCATGGCGCTCTCGGCGCCCTGCCCGTTCTCGTGCACCGCGGCCTCCAGCAGGATCGAACCGTCGAACTGGACGTTGATGACTGCCGAGTTGAAGTCCATGCCCTCGGCGCCCAGGCTCATGCCTCGGTAGCTGATGGCATAGCCGATGCCGTATAGCTCGTCGCCTTCAGCCTTCCCGAAGGAGCACCGGCCGTATTTCTCATGGTAACCGGCCGCGGCCAGGGTGCTGTCCAGGGCCTGCTCCAGGCTGACCGTATGGCCGTCCAGCTTCTGGCCGGTGACGGTGACCGAGCCCTGCCTCAGCATATTCCTCTTCCTGAATTCAGTAGGGGACATTCCGCACCTCTCGGCCGCCATCTCCACCAGCTGCTCCACCGCGAAGTTCATCTGGGGCGAGCCGAAGCCCCGCATGGCGCCGGTGACCACGTTGTTGGTGTATACACCGTAGACGTCGCAGTGAACGTTGGGCACGTCGTAGGGACCGCAACACTGCACCGTTGATCGCCAGGTGACCCAGGGCGTCACCGAGCAGTAGGCACCGGCGTCGGCCACCACCCGTATCTGGCAGGCCTCCATCCTTCCCTGATTTGAGAAGCCCATCTTGTAGCTGATGCGGTAGGGATGGCGCTTGTAGCTTTCGCGCACCGACCACTCCCGGTCGTAGGTCATCTTTACCGGTCGGCCGGTGATTTTGGCCGCCAGCGCCGCCCGCGCCGCCACGACGGACGCCGTGTCGTCCTTGCCGCCGAAGCCGCCGCCCATGGGAACTGTCCTGACCTCGACATCGGCCAAAGATACTCCCAGCAGCGTCGCCACGAACCGCCTGGTGGAGAACGGATGCTGCATGCTGGCGTAGATTTCCGTCACGCCGTCGGGCCTCGGCACGGCCACCGCGGTCTCCGGTTCGAGATAGGCGTGCTCGACGAACTGGGTCCGGAACTCCTGCTCGATGACGTGATCGCAGGCCTTGAAAGCTTTGTCCGCGTCCCCGCGTCGCACCTTGTGGTGGTTGACGATGTTGGAACCGTGAAGCTCGTGAACCAGAATCGCCCCCGGCTTCATCGCCTCCTCGGGATCGAGCAGCGGCGTCATCTCCTCGGCTTTCACAGATACCAGTTTCACCGCGGCCACCGCCTGGTCCCTGGTCTCGGCCACAACCACCGCCACCACGTCCCCGTTGAAGCGGACCTTGTCGCCGGCCAGCATGCGGTAATCCCGGATTATCTGGCCGAAGGTCACCGAACCCGGCACGTCCCCGGCGGTGATAACTGTTACCACCCCCGGCTGCTTCATGGCCGCCGAGGCATCGACCTCCATGATCCTGGCGTGCACGTAGTCCGTGTATACCGGAACGGCGTGAAGCATGTTATGGAACTTCAAGTCGTCGGTGTACCTGGCCCGGCCGGTGACCTTGGGGGCGGCGTCGTTGCGCCAAGCCGGATTCTTTTCGTTCATGCTCGTTTTCCTGCGAACCGTTTACCTTCGATCAACAGGCCGTCCTCGACAATAGTCTCCCCCCGCAGCAGCACGCGCCGCACTTCCAGCCCTGTGGTCTTTCCCTGGTATGGCTCGTAGACAACGGACAAGCTCGTTCTGATCTCTCGTTCGGCGCCCTGGGTTCCCATTATCACCAGGTCGGCATCTGCTCCCTTCCTTATTGAGCCCTTTCGTGGATACAGGCCGGCTATCTTGGCCGGATTGAGGGCCAGTCGGCGCGCCAGCACGGCCGGTTCGTTGTGCAGCTCGTGCATCAAAGGCACCAGCGCTCCGATGCCGGGCAGACCTTTGGGGACCTTGGAGTAATCGGAACGGTCCGCGTCCTTGTCCGACTTGGAAAACGCGCAGTGGTCAGTGACGTAGGCGTCGAATGTTTCCTCATGGGTCAGTTTCCACATCTCGGCCCGATTCTTTTCGCTTCTCAGAGGAGGTGAGCAGATATAGCTGTGTCCGTCGGTTTCTTTGTATTTATCCTCGTTCAAGAAAAGGTACTGCGGGCAGGTCTCGCAGGTGACGGCCAGGTCCGGCCTGGCCTGCGCGATCAGCCTCGCACCCTCGGCCGTTGATACGTGAACGACGTGGGTGCGGCATTTAGTCTTGACCGCGATCTCCATCACGCGTTTTACGGCCTCGATCTCGGCCTCCATCGGCCTCGACAGCGCGTGGCCGTATGGCGTGACGGTGCCAGCCGTCAGCGCTTTGGCGCGCGACAACAATGCGTCATCTTCGCAGTGCACCAGGACCGGCATGCCCATCTCCCTGATGCGCTCCATCGCCCCGCGCAGGTTCCGGTAATCCAGGAACAGCCCGGCCTCTCGGTAGGTGGTGTATAACTTGAAGGTGCGGAAACCGTCTGAAAGCAGCCTCTCGACGTAGGCCCAGTCCCCCTTCTCGAAACTGACGGGAGTCAGATGGAAGGCATAGTCGCAGTGCGAATGGCCGTCGGCCATCGAAAGTGCCGCATCCACGGCCGCTGCCAATGACGCGCCCGGACGCTGGGTGATGAAGCCGCACAGCGTGGTGATCCCGTTGCGCAGGGCGATCTCCGAGCCGCTGGCCCAGGTGTCTGCCAATCGATACTTTCCGATCGTATCATCCAAATGGGTATGAATGTCGATTAAACCCGGCAGCACGTGCAGCCCCGTGGCGTCGATCACCTCGCAGCCGTCGATCGCGTAATCGATCTTGCCGATGTCAGCAAACAGGCCGTTATCTACCAGCACGTCGGTGACGGTCGTCCGGTCTTCAAGGTACACCGTGCCGTTGCGGACCAGCGTGCGCATCAGGTGCCTTTGACGGCCGATAAAATAGGCTGGATAGGCCTTGGCAGTTTCAGTCCAGCCAATGGCGTGTCGATATCCTTCAGCCCATGCCCGGTCACCAGCAGCACGATCTGCGCGTTCTTACCAAGTGTATTCGCTTTTGATATCTTGACCAAGCCCGCAGCTGCGGCGGATGCCGCCGGCTCGGAAAAAATGCCGGTGGTCCGAGCTACGAGCGCCTGGGCAGCGAGAATCTCTCTGTCGCTTACGGTCAGTGAGAAGCCCTTGCTGTCGAGGACAGCCCGCCGCGCCATGTGGGCGTTGCTGGGCGCGGAAACCGATATGGAGTCGGCGGTGGTGGACGGTTTCACCGCATTCCGATATTTACCGGTCATAATGTACTTGTGGATCGCGTCAGAAGTCTTAGCCTGAACGCAGGCAAGCCTTGGGATCTGCTTGATAAGCCCTGCTTGCTTCAGGTCCCAGAAACCCTTATACACACCTGAAATTATGACGCCGTCGCCCACAGGGACCACCACCGCGTCCGGAGCCTTGAAATCGTTCTGCGCCCATATCTCCAAAGCCACCGTCTTCTTGCCCTCGATGGTCAGCGGATGGTAGGCGGTGTTGCGGTTGAGGCCTCCCCTCTTCTCGGTGTACTCCAGCGACAGCTTAAAGGCGTCATCGTAGGTGCCGTCGACCAGGATGACCTTCGCGCCATAAAGCAAGATCTGCACCAGCTTGGCCTTGGGAGCGTTCTTGGGCACGAAGATGATCGCCTTTTTACCGGCCGCGGCGCATACCGCGGCCAGGGCGCTGGCCGCGTTGCCGGTGGACGCCGTCACGATCTGCTTATCTCCGATCCGGTTGGCCTCGGCCACCACCAGGAAAGACGCCCGGTCCTTGAGCGAACCGCTGGGGTTGAGCCCGTCGTTTTTGATCCATAGATTTTTTAGGCCGACTTCCCGGCCTAAACGCTCAACCTTGAAAAATGGCGTTCCACCGACGGGAAAGTTCGGATAATACTTGGGCTCGACAGCGGAAAACAGCCTCCACTCAGGTTTGCTCTTATCGAACCTCTTCGCGATCAATTTGTAGTCGAAAACCGCCTCCAGCACGCCGACCAGCGGCTGTCCGGGCCGGTATCTCGGGCCGCAGTCCGGGCAAAGGTAGCGCACCTCGTCCCGGCCATAGGTCCGGCCGCATTCGCGGCAGCAATAAACGTAATTTCCCATTTAAACCACAGAGAACACAGAGGTTAAACAACTATTCTTTTAATACCGTCCCTCAATTTGAGGACGTTGAAGTTCATCAGCAAACCGACCTTCAAATCAAGCGCTTCCAGGTACGTCATCAGCTGGGCAAAGAAAATATTGTTCAGCTCGGATACTGCCTTCAATTCGACCACGATTTTCCCATTGACCAGGAAATCGACCCGATGATCCCCAATCTCAACACCTTTATACTTGAGATTGATGGGGTGTTGTCGCTGAAAGGGAATATTGCGCAACCTGAATTCCTCAGCCGATGCATGTTCATAGATACTCGCCAATAGTCCCGGCCCCAAGATCGAGTGTACTTCCATCGCCGCAGCGATTATTCGTTCGGTTTCTTCTCGCAGAGGATATTCTTTGTTCATGTTTAATACTCTCTGTGCCCTCTGTGATTGGTCATATCTTCCCGTTCATGCGGGCCACCAGCGCGGCATAGAACGCGGCCGCTCCCGAAAGGTGCTCCACCGGGCAGGCCTCGTTGGGGGCGTGGGCGTGTACCTCGTTGCCCGGCCCCAGCCCCAGGGTGGGGATGCCGTGCATCCCGGCGGTGGCCACACCGTTGGTGGAGAAGGTCCACTTGTCGACCAGGGGTTCCTTGGCGAACACCCCCTTATAGGCTTCGACCGCCTGCTTCAGGTGCGGGGAATCCTCGGGCATGGCCCAGGTCGGATAGTATTTCTCGGCAGGATAAACCAGCCCGGTATAGGCCTTCTCCGCGTATTGCAGGACCTCGACCTTGAAGTCCGTTTCGTTAAGCCCGGCCCGTTTGACGGCGTCGGCCACCTCGGCCACGGCGCTTTCCTTTGTCTCGCCCAGGGTCAAGCGCCTATCAAGGTGCAGGGCGGCGCCGTCGGCCACGGCGCACAGCGAGGGAGAGCTGGAGGTGGCCTGGGTCACCGTCACCGTGCCCTTGCCCAGGAACGGATCGTGCCTTATCCGGTCGTTGAGCTTCTCGATCTCCAGGGCTGCTCGAGCGGCTTTGTATATGGCGTTGTCGCCCCGCTCCGGGGCCGAGCCGTGGCATGAGCGGCCGTTGAAGGCGACGCGGATCTCCATCCGGCCCCGGTGACCCCGGCAGATGTTCATGTTGGTGGGCTCGGTGATCACCACCAGCTCTGGCCTGATCTTCTCCTCTTTGATCAGATACTGCCAGCACAGCCCATCGCAGTCCTCCTCCATCACCGTGCCTGTGAAGAAGAGAGTGAACTGGTCGTTGAGGTTCATCTCTTTAATTATTTTTCCGGCATAGACCATCGAGGCCATGCCGCCCTCCTGGTCCACCGTGCCCCGGCCCCAGACCTTGCCGTCCTCTATCCTCGTCTCGAAGGGCCCACCGCCCTTCCAGGCGGCCAGGTCCCCGGTGCCCACAGTGTCGATGTGTGCGTCGAAGGCGATGACTCGAGGGCCGGAGCCGATACTGCCGATGACGTTGCCCAGTCCATCGATACGGACCTGGTCGAAGCCGACCTTCTCCATCTCCTCTTTGATTCGCTGGACGACATTCTTCTCCTGGCAGGAGGGCGATGGAATGCGCACCATGTCCATCAGGAAACTGACGGTGGCTGGTTCGTATTCCTTGGATTTCTGCACTATCTGCTTGTACAGGACGCTCATCATCAGCATTCAAATGTATTTCTTTAGATTGGATGTCAGATCCGCGCAAGCGGGCATCAATAATGGGCCTGGATTTCCGACTTCACGCCGGCGCTGAAGCGCGGAGTTTACACCAATGAAAGAGGTGGCGCGCAAGCACGGGAATGACAAGACCATTGGCGGTCTAGAATCTGTCCCAAAGCTTTTTCGCCAGATCCCGGGACTTGGCCGCCGCTTCGGCCTCATCGATGTCCAGCTTCAGCTTCTTGTTCCGCATCAGCACCCTGCCCGAGGCGATGGTGGTGTCCACAACCGATTGCGACAAGCCGAAACAGAGGTGGCCCAGGAGGGTGCTTTCGTCGAACTGGGTCGGAGGATGATAGTCACTGAGGATGATATCGGCGTAGTTCCCTTCCTTAAGGACGCCCAACTTTCCGTTCCAATAACGGTTGGCGATCTTGGCGTTGTTGAATGCCAGGGTGGAAACGGCCTCCATGAAACCGCATGAGGGATCGCCGTGAGAAAGGTGCTGGGCCCACAGGGCCGCCCGCAGCTCCTCCAGCATGTTGACCGTCATGGCATCCGTGCCCAGGCCGACCAGGACGCCCTTCCGGGTCATTCTGACGATGTCGGCCACCCCGACCGCGTTGTTCATGTTGGACTGGGGATTATGGGCCACGGCCGTCCCGGTCTCGGCCAGCAGGTCCATCTCCCGCTCGTTCACGTGGACGCAGTGGGCGGCGATGGTCTTGGTGCCCAATATCCCATGCTGGTGGAGCCGTTCGACCACTCGCATCCCGAAGTGCTTCAGGCTGTGATCCTGGTCGCTTTGGGCCTCGGCGGTGTGAACGTGAAAGCCGGCGCCCAGGTCGCGGCCGGCCTCGGCCGCCCGCTGCAATGTTTTGTCGCCGATGGTGAACGAGGCGTGCAGGCCGAACAGCGCCCGCAACTGGTCATCGTCATCATTCTGGCAACGCTTGATGAACGCCGCGTTCTCGTCGATGCCCTCCTGGGCGATCTTGCCGCCATCCCGGTCCGACAGCTCATAGCAGAGCGAAGCCCGCAGGCCTACCTTCTTGACGGCCTTGGCAATGACGTCGAGCGAGCCTCTGACGGCGAACGGTGACGCATGATGGTCTATCAGGGTGGTGGTGCCGTGCCTGACCGCGTCGATCAGCGGCAGCAGCGCGGAATAATAACAATCGTCCAAGGTAAGTTTTTTATCGAGCCGCCACCACAGATTCTCTAGCACCTCCTGGAAATTGGCCGAAGGCGCCGCCTTACCAAGGCCGCGCACCATGGTGCTGTAGAAATGCATGTGGGCGTTGATGAAGCCCGGCAGCACCACCTGGCCCGAGGCGTCGATCACCTTGTCGTACTTGTCGCGGAACGTCTTCCGAGGAGCGATCTTCTTGATATACTTGCCCTCGCAAAGCACCGCGTGGCCGTAGAGCACCTTGTTTTCGTCGCCCAGGGTGACGACTATGCCGTTCTTGATGA
>DHHE01000212.1 GCA_002403115.1 bacterium UBP2_UBA4780
ACCAGAATCCGGACATGCCGGTGAAAGACACCAGGTACTGCCACAGGGTGAACCAGTAGCCGAAGCCCACCCCGACGAACGGGTTCTTCTTGAAGATCTCCCTGGCCTGCTCGAGCTCGGTCACCCGGTTTAGCATCCCCATGTCGCGTTCCTTGATGCCGTAGATCCGCTCCGACTGCGCCGCCATCCAGCTTCCCTTCCTGTCCGACCGGTAGCTGGCGAACTGGGGGGCCGGGGATAAGTAGAGCCAGCCCAGGGCCACTATGAAGAAGGCGCCCAGCGCCATGGCGGCCCGGCGGAACCGCTGATTCAGGGACAGCATTTGGGCGGCGGAGAACCCCAGCGAGAACCAGATGGTGCGGGTGGGCATCATGGCCGTGACCGCCATGGCCGCCAGCCCCATTGCCAGCCACAGCCTCTTCCTCCTGGCCCGCTGGACGTACAGGATGATCCCGACGCAGAACAGCATGCCGAAGTGGAAGGTCGATATCTGGTACATGAAAAGGATGCCGGGCGGCCTGGGCAGGCCGGCGAAAAGGCTCAGGTAATAGGCCAGGTATATCGAGATGGTGAACAGGACCGGCGCCAGCACCAGCAGCGGCAGCCAGCGGTGCTTTCTTTCGCCGAAATATTCCGCCAGCACCGGGATCATCAGGAGATTGAGCAGCGGGGCGATGTCCCGGGCCCAGTCCATCACCGTGAAGCCGTGGATCATCCCCAGGAACGGCGAGAGCCCGGTGTACAGCATGAAGGCGTATATCCACACGTATTCCCTCCGCAACCAGAAGAACTCGCGGGCCCTCATCTTCTGCCAAACCCAGATGGCCACGTTGATGACCGTCAGCCCCAGCATCACCGACTTCATCAGGTTGACGGAGGCCCCCTTGGGCACCATCGGGTAGAAAAGCAGGAACAGGGCGATGCCTATCACCGGCCGCCAGATGATGAAGGTCACCACCACCGCCAGGCCCAGGAAGGGCATCAGGCCGGACTCGGGGTAGAACACCAGCCGGTAGGAAAAGGCGCTGGCCAGGGCTATCAGGGCCGCCACCATCAGGATGTCGTAAGGGGAGCGGAAATCCCTTCGGCCGGCGAAGAGCTGGGGCCTTCTCTCGACCGGATTTTGAGGAAACGGGCTCATTGTACTATCGGCATTGAATGATTATCCCATCCGTTCAGGTAAAATCTAATTGCTTAAAACCAGATGGCTTGTCCCCTCTGTCAGCCTGAGCCCTTCGGCTATGCTCAGGGCTGGCTGTGTCGAAGGCAAGAGGGGTCGGGCCTGCACTGAAATAGGCGGCCTGCCTTACACCTGAAGTGGGTGTGTAATTGTATTTAGTAAACCCTGGCTAAAGCCAGGAAAGCNNACTACACACCCCAATATCCCCTCTCTAGAGGGGACGGGCTCCAAGCATTGTCCGTTTTCGAGCAAAACTCGGACATACACAACCTTATCTCTAATCTTCCTGTATTGAAGGGGTAGTCATCGGTAAAAAGATTGGGCTTCGCCGGATCTTCACGCAGCCTTCGGCCACCATTTATCTTCCCGCCTTCCCCTGGCGGCGTCCGCCCGCTGAGTGCAGCATCTCCAGCAACTCCCCGGCCATTTTATCCCAGCTGAACCTCTTTACGTTCTCGAATCCCTTGTCGATCATCGACTGCCTCAGTCCGGGCTCGTCCAGAATACGATCCATGACGGACG
The DNA here is from genome assembly GCA_002403115.1 of bacterium UBP2_UBA4780. GTDB lineage: Bacteria > Edwardsbacteria > AC1 > AC1 > EtOH8 > UBA8901. The sequence goes on from DHHE01000212.1 coordinate 1,703, forward strand.
CCATCTGCTCCGGATCGTTGGGGTCGAAGTACAGGGCGGCGTCTCCGCCCACCTCGGGCAATGAGGCGGCGTTGGAGCAGGCCACAGGACAGCCGCAGGCCATGGCCTCCAGCACCGGCAGGCCGAAGCCCTCGATGAAGCTCGGCACCACCAGCATGGCCGCGTTTTTGTAGAGCGCCGCCAGCCTCTCGTCGTCTGTGTGCACGGAATCGACCTCCACCGCCTCCTCCAGCCCGCACTCCCGGACCATGGCCGGAACGTCCTGGTAGTATCCGATGCCCGGCTCGACCACCCCCTTGAGCAGGAGCTTCTCCCTCCTTCCCTTTTCCCTCAACAGCCTGAACGCCTCGAGCAGATTTCCCACGTTCTTCCTCTTGTCGAAACCGCTGACGAACAGGATGTATCTCGCCATACTCTGTTCCGCCGGCACCTTGTCATTGAAAGCCGGGTTCAAACCGCAATGCGCAACAGAGACTCTTCCGGCCAGCGAGGGCTTGAGGGCCAGGACCTGCCGGGCGGTGTACTCGGATATCGCCACCACCCGGCTGGCTGACAGGGGCAGCATGGCCAGCTGCAGGTCGTTCTGCAGCCTGTCCAGGGGTCTCAGGTCACGTCTCAAGTGCGTGCGCTGGGCGATGTCCAGTATTATCACCACCGTCTTGCGGAATGGCAGCAGCCAGCAGTCGTTTGCCGGGAATAGCATGACGTCCACCCGGTCCCTGATGGCGGACAGGGGCAGCGAGAAGTTCAGCCAGGGCACCCCGCGCCTCAGCGGCACCCGGCGCAGGATGAAATTGCCCGGCAGCGTCAGCGGCGGCGGCTCGACCGGAGTATAAAGGAAGAACCTATCCCCGGTCGCCATCAAGGAAAGCGACCTGACCAGATCCCTGGTCACCCGGCCCGGGCCGCGGATTCCCCCCAGGGTGGTTATATCTATGCCTATTTTCATTTCCGCTGGGTTGTTTTTGCCGGGTCTATCGTCAGATAGAACCTGTTTGTATGCCTGTGGGGTTTTCTTGATAAATTGCTGTTCGGGCTCAGATCATCGGCGGCGTTGTCCCAGGCCCCCAGGACCAATGCCAGGCAGCGGTTTCCCGAAGCAACGCCACCCGCATGCCGGTAGTCTCCTTCGTACCAGACTTCGCCCCCGAAAGCCCTCCTCAGCCTGTCTATATCTTCCGGCGTCGGCAGGCCGTGGCGCACGTGCTCGGCCAGGTAGCCGGTGTCCGCGGCTCCGGCCCGGACCAGCTCCTCCAGCAGCCGGCGCTCGAACGCCATGTGCCCCTCCGTCCCCAGCGGCGCCGCCACCACCACCCGCTTCCGGGCTACCCGGACCATCTCGGCCACGGCCGCCGTCCTGATCCCCCGCGGCAGGTGCTCCAAAGTGTCGATGCAGACCACTGCGTCGAAGCTGTTATCCCGGAACGGCAGCCGCTCGGCGCTGGCCACCGCGTCGGCTTTTTTGACGTTGGCCGTGGTGAATTTGACGTCGCGGCGGAACATGGCCAGCAATCCCTCGCCCCCCACGTCCAGGGCCGTTTCCACATCGCGGCCCAGCAGCCGGGCCGCCGCCCGATGGCGGACGAAGTCGTCACGCCCGCACAGGTAGCGGGAGAGGGGCGAGCGCTTGATAAGGGACTTAAGCCCGGCGGACGCTCTCATGGGCTCACCCCAGCTCCCGGTATATCCGTTCCAGCCGGACCATGTGGCTTTCCATGGACAGCATCTCGGCCGCCCTCTGCCTGGCGTTCCCGGTCAGCCTGAGGGCGCCGGCCGGGTCGTCGATAAGGCCGGCGATGGCCCGGGTCAGGGCCCCGGCGTCGTTGGGGGGCACCAGGACCCCGGTCTGGCCGTCGGTTATCAGGTCGGGTATGCCTCCCACGTCCGTGGCCGCTACCGGCGTCCCCATCATCATGGACTCGCAGATGACCAGGGGCAGGTTGTCCGGCCATATCGAGGGCGCGGCCAGCAGGGCCGCCCCCCGGTGGAGTTCGACGATGTCCCGGTGCGACAGCCATGGCCGGTGGTCGATGGAGCCGGCCACGCCCAGCCTTTCGGCCTCGGCCAGGAATTGGTCCCGGTGCGGCCCGCCCCCCACCACCGCCAGCCTGGCGCCCGGCGCGGCCCTGAGGACCTCGGGCCAGGCCTCCAGCAGCACGAAGATCCCCTTGGACAGGTCGAGCCGGCCCAGGAAGAGGACGGTCTTGGTGGCCCCCCGCCTGTCCCTGGGAAACCACGGCAGGCTTGACGATTCGAAACCGTACGGCAGGCGCAGGATGTTCCGGAACCCGGCCGCCTCCAGGCGGGCCCCGGCGTAGCTGCTGGGCGGCAGCCACAGCCTGACCGACCCGCCCAGGCGCCTGACCATGGACCTCCTGGCCAGGTAAGCGGCCAGCCCGGCCAGGGTGACGCAGCCGTTGCGGACGCAGGACGGGCCGGGCTCCCGGCGGCATTCCCTGCCGGTCCTCAGGATGAGCTTGGTGTTGACCGGGCAGAACAGGCCGTACTCGTGGACCGTGGCCACCGCCGGGGTCCCCTCCAGCGCCTCCAGCACCGAAGGCGTGCACTGCTGCAGGAACATCTGCAGGTGGACGGCGTCCGGCCTGAAGTCATCGATGGCGCGGAGCATCGCCCGGCGGGCCGGCTCCGAAAAGACCCCCCGGGTCTGCCTCTGCAGGCTCGCCGAGTAGTCTATCCCGGAGAAGGTGTATCCGGCCTGTGGCCGTTTTCCATGCACCGACCGGTCGCTCGAAAGCAGGCGCACCCGGTGACCCCTGGCCTCCAGGGCCCGCATGAGCCCGAAGGTGTAGATCTCGGCGCCGCCGGCCGGCTGGCCGTAGTCGTTCACCAGCAGTATCCGCCTTGATGCCCGCCCGGGGCCGGCGGCCCGGCCCGAAGCCGCGGCCCTTGCGGGCAGGGCCTCCGAATAGAGCCTCTCCAGGCTTTCCAGGTGGCGGCCCATGTCCAGCAGGCCCTGCGTCTTTTCCCTGGCATTGGCCGTCACCCGGCGGCGGAGCCCGCTGTCGGTGAACAGTTCCACGATGGCCCGGGCCAGCGCCTGCCGGTCGTTGGGCTCCACCAGGCGGCCGGTCACCCCGTCGGCAATGAGGTCCGGCACCCCGCCCACCCTGGTGGCCGCCACCGGCGTACCCAGCAGCATGGACTCGCAGACCACCAGCGGGAAATTGTCCGGCCCCAGGAATGGAGCGGCCATCACCCCGGCGGTGCGGTGCATGGCCAGCACCTGCTCGGCGCTCTGCCACCCCTTGAAGACCACGTCCCCCGCCACTCCGAGCTCCGCGGCCTGCCGCTTAAGCCGGCCCAGCTCCAGCCCGTCACCGGCTATCACCAGCCGGGCGCCCGGCACGCGCTTCCTGACCTCGCCGAATGCCTCCAGCAGGACATGGGTGCCCTTGGACCGGTCAAGCCGCGAGCAGAAGATGACGTCGCTGGCCCTTTCCCTGTTCTCCAGCGGCAGGTGGACCAGCTTCCGGGTGTCGAACCCGTACGGCAGGTGGACGGCGCGTTCGAAGCCGGCCTTTAAAAGCTCGCCCTGCATGTATCTGCTGGGCGCCACCCAGGTCACCCTGTCGCGGACGTCCCACAGCAGCCCGTTTCGCAGCATGACGTGGGGCAGCTTGAGGACGGTGATGCACCCCTGGCGGACGCAGGCCGCCCCCCACCGCAGGTCGCAGACCCGGCCCTGGTGGCTCAGGTAGCGGTTGCCGATGGGGCAGAACATGGCGCAGTCGTGGACCGTGGCGAACACCGGCAGGCCCCGGGCGGCCAGGAAAACCGCCGGCGACAATTGCAGGACGAAGAGGTGGACGTGGACAACGTCGGGCCGGAAGTCCTCGATGGCCCTCCGGGCCGCCCGGTAGGCCCTGCGGTTGTAGACGGTCCTCAGGAACGTCCCCGGGTGCCGGGTGTTGGCCGAGTTGCGCCTAAAGGCGTAGTCGGCGCCTGTCGGCTGGCCCTGGGGCGACCTCTCGTTGGACAGGACGCGCACCCGGTGCCCGGCCCTCCGCAGGCCCTCGATCTCGGCCAGCATGGCGTTCTGGGCGCCGCCCCAGGGGCCGGCGTTGTCGCAGGCCACCAGTATCTTAAGCGGTCTTGAGGTCACCTTTTTCCTGATCCTACGCGCTCTTAGTTAATGGGAACTTCTAAAATATCACTTTTGGAAGTTGGCCATGCTTCGACTGGGCTCAGCATGACCGGGAAATACAGCATTTTGTCATGTTGAGCGAGGTCGAAACATCGACAAAATGCGATATTTAGAGGTGCCCTAATAAAAATCCGGCCCCGCAATGCTTCGGACAAGTTTACTTGTCCCCTCTCGAGAGGGGATACAGGGGTGTGTGGTCAATATCCAAGTTCAAGTCAGGGTTTTCCAAACACGCTTACACACCCCTGACCCCTCTTGCCTTCGACCCGGCTCAGGCTGACAGAGGGGACAAGTATTGAAGCTTATCGCCAACAAGTTGACAACACTTGCAACCCGCCTAACGCTCTCCGCCATCCTTCCCCGCCAGCAAGCCCCGGTAGATCCTGGCCAGCCCCTCGTCCAGGGAGGTATCCGGCGCGAAGCCCACCGCCTCCCTCAGCTTGTCCGAGCAGCCGAACCTCCGCTCCACCTCGAAGTCGTAGCGCTCCGGGGGCGCCTCCACCAGCGCCACCGGCGAGGCCGAGCCGGTGAGGGCCGCGATCTTCTCCGCCAGTTCTTTTATCGAGTATTCCCGGCTGTTGGAGACGTTGAACACCCGGCAGCCCCTGACTTTCTCCGCCGCCAGCACCGTGGCCTTGACGATGTCGTCGATGTAGGTGAAGTCGCGCGTCTGGCCGCCGCTGCCGTAGACGGTCAGGGGCTGGCCGGCCAGGGCCTGGGCGAAGAAGCGGGGCGTTACCATCCGCGAGTCCTGGCGCGGTCCGTAGGCGTTGAAGTATCGCAGGCTGGCCGACTCCAGCCCCTTCTCCTGGTGCTGGGCCGCCAGGTACATCTCGTTGAAGCGCTTGGCTATCGAGTAGCTGGAGCGGGGCGAGACGTGGACGTCCTCGCTGACCGCCTCGCTCACCGCCATCTTGCCGTAGACCCCGCTGGTGGAGGCGTAGACCACCCTGGCCCCGCCCTCGATCGCCGCCCGGCAGACGTGGCGCATGCCCAGTACCTCGGTCTCCATGGTCTCCACCGGGTTGTCGGCCACCAGGTCCACCCCCAGCAGGGCCGCCAGGTGGAAGATGACGTCGCAGCCCGAGGCGCAGCGTTCCACCGTCTCCTGGTCGCGGACGTCGCCCACCACCAGCTCCACCCTTTCCAGGGTGGCCTGGGTCAGCTTGTTCCCCTGGCTCAGGTTGTCCAGGACCGTCACCCGGTGGCCCAGCTCGACCAGCCTTTCCGCCAGGTGGCTGCCGATGAACCCTGCCCCTCCGGTCACCAACGCTTTCACCGCTGCTTTCCCCCTTTCCAATAGTCCGAAACGGTTCTTGANNGCGCGGCCAGGGTGGGTATGATGACCGATGCTCTTGGCTTCATCCGGCCAGGCCGTTGACCAATTCCGCGATCCTCTTCATGTCGTCCGGCCCGTGGTGGTGCCCGCAGGGCAGGACGAGGATCCCGTCCGCCAGGGTCTTCTCCTCGCGGAACATCGAGGCGTCGACGGAAGGGTGCAGGCTCCACAGCGGCAGGGCCTCCACGTCCAGGGCTTCCAGGGCCCGGCGCCAGAGCTTGGGCATGTCCGCCGTCACCGGCAGGCCCAGCGGGCAGGCGGCGGCGGGCAGGACGGTGAAGACCGGCCTCAGGCCCGTCGCCGGGTCGATGGCGTTCAGCAGGGCGAGGTAGTTTTCACGCCGCTTCCCCCTGATCTCCCCGGGGTCGGCCGAGGCCAGCTCCCTGGCGACCGCCGGTGAGACGTAGGTCATGGGATTTTCTGTCTCCAGGGCGGCCTCCGGTCCGTAGCGGAAAGCGCCCAGGAACCATTTGAGCAGGCCGCTGGGCCTTCTCTGATAAACGGCGGC
>DHHE01000085.1:0-333 GCA_002403115.1 bacterium UBP2_UBA4780
TTTTTAAGCGGGAACGGGAGAAATGACAGGTTCTGACGGCAGCGATCCGAGGGCGGCGCCGGATCCCGAGGTCAAGGCGCTTCGGGAACGGCTGCAATCGTCATCGGATGGCTCCGAGCGCCTCGGGCTAGGGCTGGAGCTGGGACGGCGTTTGGCCGGCCATGGCGCCTACGACCAGGCCATCGAGGTGATCGAGCCCTTGCTCCCGCTGGCGGCCTCGGAGGAGGACCGGGTCCAAGTCCTGCAGCAGCTGGGCCAGGCCCACCTCAGGCTCAGCCAGTACCAGAAGGCCTACCTGTACCTGGGCGAGGCGCTGGCCCTGCTCAGCTCCGG
>DHHE01000085.1:384-7535 GCA_002403115.1 bacterium UBP2_UBA4780
GAATGGCCCTCGAGGGGCTGGCCGGGTTGGACCTCTCCCGGCAGCGGGCCGAGCTCCTTCACATCACCGCCCTGATAGAGGCCTCGGACGGGAATCACGATCAGGCCGCCGCCCACCTCCGGGAGGAGGCCTCCTTCCATGAAAAAACCGGTGACGAACACCGCCTGGCCGCGGTCTACAACAAGCTCTCGAGCGTCACCTACACCCGGGGCGACATCGCCGGAGCCCTGGAGTACCAGGCGCTGACCCACTCCTTATCTGAGAAAACCGGGGACTCCTTCCGCCTGGCCCTGTCCCACAAGAACTTCGGCGACATCCATTTCATAATGTGGGACCTTGCGGGAGCCCTGGAGCACTTCCGCCGTTCCGACGAGCTGTGCCGCTCCATTGGCAACGGGCTGGGCCAGATATTCGCCCAGGCAGCCATCGGAAGGATCCTGGCCGCCGGCCGCCAGCATTCCCAGGCCAAGAGCCATTTCGACCGGGCGCTGGAGATGGCCCGGAGACTGGAGAACCGTGACCGCGAGGCCGGCGTCTTGGTGGACCTGGCCGAGTGGCACTGCCTTCAGTCCCGGCCCGAGGCCGCGCTGGACAGCTTGAAGCTGGCCGAGAAAATCGAGATGATGCGCGGACGGACTCCCTCCCCCAGGCATCAGGCCGTCCTGGCCCGGACCCTGCTCATCTCCGAGGGGATCCACGGCGCGGTGGAGGCCCAGCGGCTTCTGGAAAACCTGCTCTCCCGGCCCCTGAAGCTGGACGACGAAGAGATGATGGCCGTCCCGGAACTGGAGGCCGAGGCCCGGTTCCTGTTGGCCCGTTCGCTTCTGGGACAGGGGCTGCGGGACCAGGCCGACGCGGAGACAGCCAGGGCGGCGGATCTGGTCACGGCCATGTCGCAAAAGGTTCCCGATGAACACCGCCGGACATTTTTGTCCAAGCCGACATCGGCCGAGATACTCGGGGGAAAATCCGGCCAGTAAGTCTTGGATATCCGTAAATAAAAGAAGAGAAAAGGCAGCCCCGGGGCTGCCTTTTCTCTTTGCATTTTTTATTTCGTTCGGTTTACGCTGGCCGTCTCACTGGTCCTGGCTGGGACCGATGGCGGCCTGAGCGCCGCCGAGATTCACCGACGGCTGGGCTTCTGTTTTCGGGGCGCGGACTGCTAATTCCCGTTCGCTGGACGGATCGTCGTTTTTCTTGCTCTTGCGGCTGATCTCCCTGGCCAGTTTTTCCACAGTCTCCCGGAATTGGGGAACGTCCTTGATCCTCCGAAAGTCCGGATCCCTCTTTATGAGTTCCGTGTCCGCGAAGCCGGCCTCTACAGACCGGATCAGGTACTTGACCGCCAGCTTGGAGTCGCCCAGACGCCCGTAGCAACAGGCCAGGTTGTACAAGTCGTTGCCGCAGCCGCGTCCCGACCTGATCACCAGGTGGTAACACTGGGCTGCCAACTTGTAGTCCCCTTGCCAATAGGCGTTCCGTGCCCTCTTTGCCAGTTCATCAGCCTTGGCCGAGAGCTGCTCCTGGACTGAGATAGGCGCTTCCCTGAGGCAACCAGTCCGTACCTCCCGGTTCTCGGCCTTCCGGTCGCATATGGGGACGCCGAAAATGACGCCCGCCAGCATCGCGGCCATGAGGGCCGTCAGAAGTGAAGTTTTCATGGTCCTTTCCTTTTTTCTTTTTCTGTGTAATCCGTTTTACTGCCAGGGTCCTTCAGATGACCATCATCAGGAACATCGAAGCAATGACACCCAGCGGGATCAACCCTCCCAGGTCGACCTGCCTTAGCGTGGTCACGATCTTCATCGTCCTTTCCTCCCTCTTTTATGATTACGGGGGCTCCGCCTGTTTTTGTTTCCCAAAGAAGCCTGCTGTTCGTTCCATATATTTATACAGCATCAGGCATGCCAGCTGACAAAAAAACGCTTATCTTGCATTGCGTTGTCCTGCTTTAGGTTGCGGGCATGGGCTTTACGGGGTTTCTGTCTCGCGTGCCAAACATACTTGTTTGGCCCATGACCGGCTCATTTTGGCCGGTCCATAAACAAATGAAAAGGCCCCGGGTCATCAAGACCCGGGGCCTTGTAGACGGTCTGTTATTGGCCCTTGGTTTTCCTTTTCATCGAGGATAGGGATATCCCCAGGGCTTTGGCAGCCCTGCTTTTATTTCCTCCGAACTTTTCGAGGACTGCCGCGATGTGGCGTTTTTCGACCGATTCCAGGTCCAGGTTCGCCTCGCCCGCCGGGGCATCCCCAACTCTGGGTTCCGGACCGCCCACACCGGCTCCGGATATCAGGGTCGAGGGGGTGAAGGGGCCTGACCGGTGCAAAAGCAGCGATCTTTCAATGATGTTGCGCAGCTCCCTGACATTGCCCGGCCAGCCGTACCGAGCCAGCGCCTCCATCTCGACAGGAGACACGGCGACGTCTGCTCTGCTGAACCCCTTGAGAAAATGCCCGACCAGCAGAGGGATGTCCTCGGGCCGCTGGCGCAGGGGAGGCACCGTGAAGCGTATCACCGAAAGCCGGTAGTAGAGGTCGGCCCGGAACCGCCTGGCGGACACCGCCTGCTCCAGGTCGGCGTTGGTGGTGGCCACCAGCCTGACGTCGACCGGGATGGGGGCCTCGCCTCCCACCCGCCGGATGATGCCGCTGTCCAGGACCGTAAGGAGTCTAGTCTGAAGCAACAGCGGCATGTCCCCGATCTCGTCCAGAACCAGGGTGCCGCCGCTGGCCAGCTCGAACACACCCTTTTTAGTTCGCACCGCTCCGGTGAAGGCGCCCTTCTCGTGCCCGAAAAGCTCGGCCTCGGCCAGGGTCTCGGGGATGGCCGAGCAGTTGATGACGACGAAGGGGCCATCATGGCGCCCGCTGCGCTCGTGGATGTGGCGGGCCAGCACGTTCTTACCGGTGCCGGTCTCCCCGGTTATCAGGACCGGCGAGCCGCTTTCGGCTGTCATTTCTGCCTCTGTCACCAGCCTGGCCATGGCCGGTGACGTCCAGCTCTGGATCCCGCCCGGATGGCCCTGGGCAGCGGCATAGCGTCCGACATCGGCCTCCTGCTCCAGTTCCAGGGTGCGGGCGGCGTTTTGAAGCGACAGGTCCAGCTCGCCCAGCTCGAATGGTTTGGACAGATAGTCGTAGGCGCCGGCCCGGATGGCCTGCAGGGCGTGGTTGAAGCTGGGGTAGGCGGTGATGAAGACGATCTTCAAATCGGCGTTGCATTTCAGCAGCTCGGGGCAGAGGTCGTGGCCCCGGGCGTCCGGCAGGTTCTCGTCCAATAGGGCGATATGGAACCATTTTTCCCTGGCCAGCTTCAGGCCGTCCTTCCCGGAGTTGGCCGTCTCCACCAGGTAGCCCTTTCGCCCCAGGTAGTCACCGATGGAGAGGGCGAAATTGCGGTCGTCGTCTATGATGAGTATGCTCAGCTTTGCCATGGGATTCCCTTCAAGGTTGACTGGAGTCCGGACGGGCCCCGGGCAGTGAGACGGTGACCCTCGTCCCCCGCCCCGGGTCGCTGTCCACATCGATGTAGCCGTTCATGGCCAGCACCAGTTTCTGGCAGATGACCATGCCCAGGCCGGTGCCCCCCGGCCGGGTGGTGTAGAAGGGTTTGAATATGTTTTCCTTCACCTCCCTGGTCATCCCGGAACCATTGTCCTCGACCTCCAGCTGGTGGCTTTCACCCCCGCAGATCACGCTGACGGTGATCGATGGCCCCTCCCGTCCGGTCAGGGCATTGAAGGCGTTGGTCAGCAGGTTGACCACTATCTGGTATAGGGCCCGCCGGTCGGCCAGCACCCGGCATCCACCCTCCGGGAACCGGTAGCGGAACTCGATCCCCGCCTTGGCGAAGTCCGGCTCCACGGTGGGCATCAGGTCGCGGAAGAAGGAACCAAGCTCAACCTCGCCCAGGGACAGGTTTTCGAACATGCTGAAGCTGTGGAGCACCTTCAGCAGCGATTCCAGCCTCTGGACATCGGAGGCGATCCTTCCAATGTACTCTTTCCTGGCCCCGTCGTCCAGGCTGTCGTACCCGTCCCCCAGTAGGCTGGTGGCCACCTTGATGGAGTTTACCGGGTTGCCCATTTCGTGGCGCACCCCGGAGAAGATGAAGCCTATGTTGTTCATGTTGTTGGCCGTTTCGGCGATCGCCTGGAGCCTCTTCTGCACGGTGACGTCGCGGATCACCACCAGCGAGCTGATGCGCTCCCCCCGGGGGTTATTGACGGCCGATACTACAAGCTCCTGCTCGTAAAGCGTTCCGTCCTTCCGGCGGGCGGCCTTGGAGCCGAACCAGATGCCGTCCTTGGCCACCTGCTCCCAGGTTTTTTCCCAGAACTCGGTGAACTGGATATCGGCCTTGTCCCTGGGCACCACGCTGGTCCGTCCGATCACCTCGGCTTTCGTGTATCCGGTGATCCGCTCAGCCGCCGGGTTGAAGTAGGTGATGCGGCCACTGGGATCGGCCATCATCACCCCCTCGTCCAGCTGCTCGATGGCTGTCATCATCATCCTGGCCAGCTCCTGGGCCCGCCTTATATCAGTGACGTCCTTGAGGACGAAGACCGAGCCCCTAAGCTCCCCCGAGGGGTCGGTAACCGGGTCGAAGGCCAGGTTCATCCAGCGGTCTTCCAGTCTCATTTCCCGGCCGAACCTCTGCCTGCTTTTCCTAATCTCCTCCAGGAAGTCCGGAGCTTCATTCCCCAGCGGGAGCAGTCGGTGCGACGGCATGCCCAATATCTCCCGGCACGGCTTTCTCAGGATACGGCCCAGGGCCTCGTTGCAGCGCCTGACGACCCCCTCCCCGTCCAGCAGGGCGATGCCGTCTCCCATGGCGTCGAATGTGGTTTGCCACTGGAGGGCCGACAGCCGGGCGGTTTCCTCGGCTTGCTTTCGCTCGGTGACGTTGTAATGGATCCCGATGATGCCCAGGGCCTCCCCCTGCTCGTCACGCACCGGGACCATCCGGGTCTCCACCGTCAGCTTCTGGCCTCCTTGAACCACCTCGGTTTCCCCGAAGAACTGCGTCTCGTTGCCGGCCAGCACACGGGCCTCGTTTATCCTGCCCCGCTCGGCTGCTTCCGGGGAGAAGAGTTCGGCATCGGTCTTCCCGGCCAGCTGGTCCTGGGCCATCCCCACCACCTCGCAGAAGTTGCGGTTGGCCAGCAGATAGCGCCCCCGGAGGTCCTTGAAGAACACTCCGGCCGGTATGCTGTCCAGCAGGGTCATCAGTTCCCTCTGCCGTCGGGCCAGCTCGGTCTGGACCTTCTTCAGATCGGTGATGTCGAAGGTGAACTCGGCCGCCAGCCAGCGCCCGTCGTCGGCCTGGAAGGGGACGATATGCACCTGGACGGTCCGGCTGTCGTCCCCGGGAGGGCTCTCCTCCAGGACCACCGACCGTCGGGCCTTGATCGCTTCCATGATCCGGCAGGGTCGGCACTGCCGGTCCAGCTTCTCGAAATACTGGTGGCACTTCCGTCCGTTCACCGGGCCGAACTTCCGCTCCCAGCTGGGACTCAGGTAGTTGATGTCTAGCCCTGAATCAACGACCACCACCGCCGTCCGGGTGGCCTCCAGCACGTACTCCATCTGCCGCTTGAAGCTCACCAGCTCCTGTTCCAACTTCTTGCGGCCGGTGATGTCCCGGGCGACGCTTTGCACCAGCAGGCGGCCCCGGTGGCGGAAGGAGCGTGACTTGACCTCGACGTAGATCTCCGCTCCGTCCGGCCTCAGGAGCTTCTCCTCCACCAGCGGCAGCTCGGTCTCCTTCGAATACAGCTCCCTCGCCCGCTCGTCGATCAGCAGGTGAAAATCAGGATGGGCAAAGTCCTTGAGTTGCCGGCCCACCAGCTCACGGCCTTTTTTTAGGCCGAACAGGTCCGCGGCCGCCTGGTTGGCCTCGACGATGATGTCCCGCTGGCTGACGTAGATCGCGTCAGGGGACATCTCCATCAGGTCACGGTAGCGGTCGCTGGAAGGCTTGCTCCGGGCGGCCGCCCGCTTCCGAACCGCCTGGTCTGCCGGCCTTCCGGCCTTGGCCGATGATTTCTTGGCTTTTCGCACGATGGCTTTCATTCTGTCCGGCAATCCCGGATGAATTCCGAACGGGTTCGCAGGTCCCGGAACCGGACGACCATAGAGTCATAGCACAAATCCGGTACGATGTCAATCATATTTTAGCCGGGGCAGGTCTCCGCTCGCCCTTACATCCGGCATCGGTTCCCGGAAAGCCTGCCGCACCTTTGGCTGGGCGTTCCGCCCCGGGCGGCGGCCCCGCGGCCTGCGTCTTGCCGGCTGCCCCGAGACATCCGTGCTCGTCGAACTCCGGGACGGGACCTGAGGCCGGGTGGCACCAGAACCCTATCATAGGACCTCCAAAAACAGGAAAAGCAGGATGGCTAGGGCCGCGGCCAACATCGCCAGGTCGGCGGCCGTCCAGAATGACATCCGTTTAACACGGTGCATGTTTGCCTTCATGGCCGTCCAGGATGGCGGCGTCATTTCACCGCCTCCACAATGGCGAATCTTTGCATGTCCCCGGCCTGGGGGAAGACCTGCCCTGGATTGTCGGCCCAGACGGCCCGGGAGACCTCCTCCACCCGGGCGTCGCTGAACCCGGCCGCCTCCAGAAGCTCCAGCAGCGGCCCGGACTCCAGGGTGCGGTGGATGCCGTAGATCCTGGCCAGGCTGAAGGAGCGGCTTTCCGGCGCGAACATCCGGTGCATGATCACCATGTGGCGCCCAGGCTTGAGGGTCCGGCGCATCTCGGCCAGGAACAGATCTGTATCGACCATGTTGATCAGGCCGTCGGCGTTGGCGATGCCGTCGAAGGTGTCGTCGGCAAAGGCGAAATGCAGGGCGTCGCTGGCCACGCTGTGGAACTCCCGGCCCGAAGGCGCTTTGATCCTCTCTTGTTTCCATTCCAGCAGCATGGGGTCGATATCCGAGGACACCGTGACGATGCCCGGGTTGCGATTCAGCATCTCGCCGGCCAGCCCCCAAAGCCCGGTGGCCACGTCGGCCACCAGCCCCTCCATGCCTCGGATCCTTTCCATCATGGCCTCGATCCACAAAGACCGGGCATCCCTGGTCTCCTGATTGAGGAACCTTTGGTATATGTCCACCTTGGATTCCACGCGGCCGGTGGC
>DHHE01000224.1 GCA_002403115.1 bacterium UBP2_UBA4780
CGGGTGACGCCGGCGTTGTTGACCAAAATGTCCAACGTCGGAAATGTCTCCTGGGCCTTCTTGACCAGCTCCGCCACCTCGCCCGCGTCGGCCACGTTGCACTTTACGGCTATGGACTTGACCCCCAGGCCCTCTATCTCCTTGGCGGTCCTCTCCGCTTCCTCGAGGTTGACGTCGGAGACCACGATGTTGGCCCCGGCCCGTGCCAGCTTCAGGGCGATGGCCTTGCCTATGCCCTGGGCGGCCCCGGTGACAATGGCGGTTTTATCTTTCAACTGCATTTAGTTGCTCTCAATAACAAAAAGAAGATTATTGTCGGAGTCTTTTTGCAGAATTGCACCTGTATCAAGAGGGACATAGCCGTTTTTTACTATATACAAAGTCACTGCAGGAGAAACCTTGACACTATCCGAAACATTGCCAAGAGAATCAGGCATAGGGTATATTGAATCCACCAGCATTTTGGTAAATTTAAAACGCCCCTTTACATCGGTAAAAGTGATCGATTCGTAAATGAATGGTATGGGCTTAAAATGTGTCACGCAACCTAATGAATCGATCTCGCCTACACGATAAAATCCCATGGTTCTGCCAGGCAATGTATTGTCGTAATATTGGTAAAAGTCGCTTTGAGGATTTGTGCCCATGCCAGGCATATAACCAATGGGCGAAAAAATAATAGAGTCGCTCCTTAAAGATCTGCTTACTTCCCATTGATAAGTGTTTACTTGGTTTGAAACTCTCCAACAAATTATCGGCCCTCTATATCCGAGCACAGGGTAAGTGTATTCCAGCGAGCATGACTTAACAGGAGAGAAATTGTATTGCACACGAATTGACGCATCGCTCACAGGAAAACCATTGCAAAGAACAGTGCCATAAATTGCGGTTCCCTCTTCCGGATGTTGTATTTCCGTTGGATTTTTCTTCGAACAATTACACAATGCAGCTAAACAGAGAGTCGGAACAATGATACCCTGGACAATATTCATTACAAGCTGCCTCGGACACGATTTATTTCTTCACCGCCGCCAGCGTCTCCGCCAGCGTCTTGCTGCACTCGATGTTGTGGACGGTTCCCGTGTGCATGTCCGACGGTTATTTTACTTTTATGCCGGTCTTGATTATCTCCCAAACAAAGGGATTTGACCGGGTAAAGTCCTTTCGCCTGAAGGGATGCAATTCAATTGAAAGATCATGCTTCAGCACAATAGGCCCCAATTTCTTCCTGTCCATGAAGCTGAAACCGGTGAAGTCCGGTGAGACTACGGCGACATCGATGTCGCTGTATTCCTGCCGCTCCCTTCTTGCCGAAGAGCCGAAAAGGTAGACGGCGTCTACTTTTATCATCTTCGACGCATCCTTCTTAAACGCCTTGACTATGGAGATCACTTTTGGGTCGACAACCATCGATAGAGCTCCTCGGCTTGGGCAAAATATCCTTGAGCGAAAGCCCGGTTGCACCTTTTCTTGAAGGTCAGTTTAAAATCAGGATATCTTGCTTCCAGGTTGAAATCGTTCATGTCGAAGAGCAGGAGTTTCTGCTCCTCCTTCAAGTTGGTCTTAATCTCTGCGGCCAATCGCAACAGGTTGTGTGTTTTGGGAGGAAACGCTTTATTGTTGTCCAGTATCCATGAGGCTTTCAACGATTTCTCGATCACCAAGTGCATCATGAACATGCACCAGACGTAATCCCTCGATCTCAGAAGATTCCTGGCCGTCTTCAGGTCTGCGGCGGCGGATTTTCTCCAAAAAAGCGCAAGATCGGAGTTTTTCATACAAGATGAAGCGTGTATCGCGCTACTTACTTATGGCCGCCAGCGTCTCCGCCAGCGTCTTCGAGTCCTCGACGTTGTGGACAGTGACCTCGGGGGCGATCTTCTTGACCAGCCCCTTGAGCACCCGGCCCGGGCCGCACTCGATCATGGCAGTCACCCCCAGCGAGGCCAGGTGCTTCACCGACTCCTCCCAGCGCACCGGCTTCTTTACCTGCTCGATCAGCAGATCCTTGATGGTCCTCGGGTTCTGCACCGGCTCGGCCGAAACGTTGGCCACCACCGGGCATTTGGGCTCCCTGATCTCCACCCGCTCCAGCGCCTGCCTCATGCCGTACTGGGCGATGTCCATCAGCTCCGAGTGGAAGGCGCCGGAAACCTCCAGCTGGACCGCCCGCTTGGCCCCCCTGGCCTTGGCCATCTCCATGGCCTTGAGCACCGCCGCCACCTCGCCGGAGATGACCGTCTGGTCGGCCGAGTTGAAGTTGGCCGCCTCCACGATGCCGTGCTCCCGGGCCTCGTGGCACAGGCGCTCGACATCGGCCGGGGCCAGGCCCAGCACCGCCGCCATGGTCCCCGGCTGGATGTCCCCGGCCACCGCCATCAGGGAGCCGCGGATGCGCACCAGGCGCACCGCGTCCCCGAGCGACAGGGCCCCGGCCGCCACCAGGGCCGAGTACTCGCCCAGGCTGTGCCCGGCGGTGTAGTCGAACTTGACGCCCTCGCGCTCCAGAAGCCTGAAGGCGGCCACCGAGTGGATGAGGATGGCCGGCTGGGCGTTGTGGGTCATCCGCAGTTCGGCCGGGGTGCTCTCGAAAGACAGCTTGGCGATGTCGAACTTGATGGCTTGGTTGGCCTGCTCGTAGCACTCCCTGGCCAGCGCGTGGTTCTCGAACAGGTCCTTGCCCATGCCGACGTACTGGGCCCCCTGCCCGGGGAAGATGATGGCGGTCTTGGACATGTATGCCCCTTTGTATGTTGCGTGTTCCGTGTTGATTGTTTCGCGTCCGTAACCCGCAACCCGAAACAAGCAACTCCGAACTTCGGGTCACCAGCGCATCAGGACGGCGCCCCAGGTCAGGCCGGCGCCGAAGGCGACCAGCATCACGTGCTTGCCCGGCGTGATCCGGCCGTTGCGCACCGCCTCGTCCAGCGCGATCGGGATCGAGGCCGACGAGGTGTTGCCGTACCGGTCGATGTTGACGTAGACCTTCTCCATCGGCAGGTTCAGCTGTCGCCCGATGGCGTCGATGATCCGGAAGTTGGCCTGGTGCGGGATCAGCAGGTCGAGCTGGTCCTGGGGCACGCCGGCCGCCTCCAGCGCCCTGGTGGCCGCTTCGCCCATCTTGCGCACGGCGTGCGGGAACACCCTGTTGCCGGCCATCTTGATCACGTGCATCTTTCCGTCCACGGTCTCGTGGCTGGCCGGGTGCAGGCTGCCGCCGCCGGGCTGGTAGATCAGGTCGCCCAGGTTGCCGTCCGCGCCCAGAAAAGTCGATAAGATGCCGCGGTCCTCGTCCACCTGGGCCAGCACCACCGCGCCGGCGCCGTCGCCGAACAGCACGCAGGAGCTGCGATCGGTCCAGTCGGTGATCTTGGTCAGCTCCTCGGCGCCGATCAGCAGCACCTTGCGGGACGGGTCGGCGGTGATCAGCGAGCGCGCCAGCTCCATGCCGTAGATGAACCCGGTGCAGCCGGCCGCAATGTCGAAGGCCACCGCCTTGGTCGCCCCCAGCTTGGCTTGCACCAGGCACGCCATGGAGGGAAAGATCATGTCCGGGGTCACCGTCCCGCAGATGATGAAATCGAGGTCACCGGCGTTCACCGTGGCCGCCGCCAGCGCCCGCTCCGCGGCCTTGACGGCCAGGACCGAGGTCGGGGTGTCCTTGTCGGAGATGTGCCGTTCCTTGATGCCGGTGCGCTGGGTGATCCACTCGTCGGTGGTGTCGACCATCTTCTCCAGGTCGGCGTTGGTCAGTATCTTCTCCGGCGCAAAGGACCCGGTGCCGAGTATCGCGATCCGCTTCATGTCAGTCAACTTCCTTTTTATATGACATCACCTGTTCCCTGATGTGCTCGTTCACCTGGTGGGCGACGCAGCGGTAGGCCACCAGCACCGCGTTCTTGATGGCCTTGGACGTGGAGCGCCCGTGGCAGATGACGCACACCCCGTCCACCCCCAGCAGCAGCGCGCCGCCGTATTCCTCGTAGTCCAGGTCGCGGGCGAACCGCTTGAGGGCGGGCTTGATCAGCAGGCCGCCCAGCTGGGCGAAAATGCTGGTGTAGACGTAGCGCTTGATCGAACCGAAGAACATCCGGACCACGCTCTCGGCGAACTTGAGGATGACGTTGCCGACGAAGCCGTCGCACACCACCACGTCGGCCGTGCCCCGCAGGATGTCGCGGCCCTCGATGTTCCCGATGAAATTGAGCTTGCTGTCCAGAAGCAGCTGGTGCGCCTTCTGGGTCAGCTCGTCGCCCTTGGAGGCCTCCTCGCCCACCGACAGCAGCCCGACCTTGGGCGCGGGCCGGTCGAACACGTACTGGCAGTAGGACGATCCCATGGCCGCGAACTGCAGCAGGTGGTGCGGCTTGCAGTCCAGGTTGGCGCCCGCGTCGAGCAGGATGCAGCCGCCGTGCTCGGTGGGCATGAAGCTGGCGATGGCCGGCCGCGACACGCCCTCGATCCGCCCCAGGGACAACAGGGCGCCGGCCATCACCGCCCCGGTGCTGCCCGACGAGATGAATCCCTCGGCCTTCTTGTCCTTCTGCATCCGCAGTCCCACCAGGATCGAGGAGTCGCGCTTGGTGCGCAGGGCCTCGGTCGGCGTCTCGTGCATGCCGATGCTCTGGGAGGCATGCACCAGCTCGACCCCGTACTTCTCCAGGTCGTCCTCCCGGTACTCGGCCTTGCCCACGCCCTGGGCCAGCTCGGTCTTGATCGCCACGTCGTCGCCCACCAGGACCACCTGGTAGCGGCCCTTGGAGATCCGGGCCGCCTCGATCGCCCCCTCGATGTTGGGGGCGATGCCGTTGTCACCGGCCATGGCGTCCACCACGATCCGTATCGGTCCGCTGAAGCCGTTCTCCACCGGCTTGTTCAGCCTGGCTCCGGTGGTCAGCTCCTTGACCCGGCGACGGTCCGGCTTGCGGGGTTGCCTGTCGGCCTTGGACTGCATGGCTTTTATCCTAGCTTGATGACCCTGTCACCCCGAGCGCCTGGCGAGGCCTGACCCGAGAAAGACGGACCAGCACCTCAGGCCAAGGGTCGAGGGGCGGTTCCAAACGCTATCGGAGCCTCGGGATGGCATAACGTTGTCAGACTTCCTTGATCTGGACGATCTCGCGGCCGCCGTAGTAGCCGCAATGGGGGCAGGCCCGGTGCGGCATCCGGGGCTGCTTGCAGTGGGCGCACTGCACCAGGTTGGGCGGTGAGAGCTTCCAGTTGGCCCGGCGCTTGTTGGTCCGTGAGTTGGAGTGTCGTCTTTTGGGGACCGGCATTGCTATATCTCCTTAGTAGTTTGCTGTTTTGTCCGTTTCCTACTTCCTCTGATGCGACTGATACGACACCGGGCAGTTGAGCATCGGGTGCTGGGTGGCCGATAGCTTCAGGGCCTCCTTGAGCCTGGGCGCGTCCATCGAGGCCCGGGGCCTGGCGGCCAGGCCGGCTGCCGCGCAGAACAGGGCGATGTTTTGGGAGACGATCCCGGCGTCCTCGGCCGCCCACACCAGCTTGAGCGAGTCCTCGCCGTGCCTGAAACGGAAGATGTCCGACACCAGCAGGCAGATGGCCGGGGCCTGGGCGAACTTGTCCTGTCGCCCCGCGGCCAGGGGCCGGTAGTCGCCTTTGGCCACCGGTTCCAACCGGTGCCCGGCGGCGTCGTAGAGGTAGGCGCCCGCCTCCAGCAGCAGGTAGACGTCTATGTCCTGGGCGTTCATGGCCGATGGCGCGGTGCGCTTGCCGCTGGCCGGCCGGTTGACCCCGTTGGCCGCCCACAGCAGGTCGGACAGGTCCTGGNNGGTCAGGCCCCGGTCCAGCCGGGGCGGTTTTAAAGCGATGGGCGTCATAGTCTGGGCTTCGCTGATCCCGCTTATGGAAATTAACGGCAAGAGCAGGGCGGCCAACGGGCTTCGGAAGCGCATGCTCTTAGTCGGGCGGGTTCATGGTTTCCTGGGTTCCTTATTAAGGAGATTTGACCTCGGCGCTGTCCAGTATCTCCAGCACCAGGCGGTCGTAGTCCATGCCCTCGGCCGCGGCCTCGGCCGGCAGGTCCGAGAGGTCGGTCATCCCCGGCAGGGTGTTGACCTCCAGTATGGACGGGGTCCCGGCCCGGTCCACGATGGCGTCCACCCGCGACCAGCCCCGGCAGCCCAGGGCCAGGTGGGCGGCCACCGCCGTCTCCTGCGCCTTGCGGTAGACCGCCCCCGGCAGGCGGGCCGGGACGTGGAACTCGGTCAGGCCCTTGGTGTACTTGGCCTTGAAGTCGTAGAACTCGTTCTTGGGAACCAGCTCCAGCACCGGCAGGGCCCGGGCCGATTTGCCGGTGCCCAGCACCCCGGTGGTCACCGTCATCCCCGGAACGAATTTCTCGACGATGACCTCCCGGTACTTGCGGAACAGCGCTCCGATCCCCCTCTCCGCCTGCTCCTGGGTCTTGGCGATGGAGATCCCTATCGACGAGCCCTCGGCCGGCGGCTTGAGGACCAGCGGCAGCCCCAGCATCTCCACGCTCTGGCGGGCGCCGCATCGCTGGTCCAGGTCGCGCCCGATCCAGCAGAAGTTCGGGGTGGGTATGCCGGACTCCTGAAAGATCCTCTTGGAGTAGCCCTTGTGCATGGACAGGGCCGAGGCCAGCACGCCGGAGCCGGTGTAGGGGATGCCCATCATCTCCAGCAGGCCCTGGATGGTGCCGTCCTCGCCGAACGGGCCGTGCAGGATGATGAAGGCCGCCCGTATCCTCTGTTTGGCCAGCTTGGCGGCGATGTCGCGCCCCACGTCGATGCCGACGGCGTCCAGCCCCTGGCGCCTTAACGACTCCAGCACGTTCTTGCCGGAGCGCAGGGACACGGCCCGCTCGCCCGACCAGCCGCCCATCAGGACCCCGATCCGCTTTTTGGCGAACCGCCGCTTGATGGCCGCGTATCTTTTGTCGTTCATCGTTGCTGCCCGCTAA
>DHHE01000032.1 GCA_002403115.1 bacterium UBP2_UBA4780
CGGCCCTCAAGCACCTGCGCCACCTGAAGCACGAGATGCTGGTGTTCCACGTCCTGGACCCGGACGAGAAGCGCCTCCCGGTTGACGGGCCGGGGGTCCTGGTGGACGCGGAGACAGGCGAGGAGTTTGAGGTGGACGCCCTCTCCGCCGGGGGTTACCGCCGGGCGGCCGAACGCTGGATCGAGTGGCTGGGCCGCGAATGCCGCCGCCATCTCATCGATTACCAGCAGCTGGGCACCGATACCCCGTTCGACCGGGCCCTGTTGCGCTACCTGCACAAGAGGGAGCGCCTCGGCTGACACACCCCGGCCGCTCCCGGATCCACGAGGAGGTTAGGCTCATGAAGGAAATGAAACTGGTCGTCCGCTACCTTGACGGGCGTGTCATCAAGGGTCGCACCCTGGACTTCTCCTCCACCAAGGACAGTTTCCACCTGCTGCCCCTGGACGACCCCTCGGCCTCGGTCGAGGTCCGCCTGTCCCAGATCAAGGCGGTTTTCTTCGTCAAGGACTTCCTGGGCCAGAGGGAGTACGATGAACGCCTCGAGTTCGACGGCAGCCACCCCGTCATCGGCCGGAGGATCCAGGTGACCTTCAACGACGGCGAGGTGCTGGCCGGGACCTCGGAGGTGTACATGCCGAACCGCAAGGGTTTCATCCTCTTCCCGGCCGACCGCAAGTCCAACTCCGAGAAGGTGTTCGTGGTCAACAGCTCGGTCAAGGAAGTCAAGTTCATCGCCTGACCATCCGCCTCATCCGTCATTCAGGAACGCCTCACGGATGCCAGTGAAGAAACCGGCCGAAGCCATCACCCGGCTGTGGCAGAACTTCATCACCAGCGGCCTGTCCGGGGAGCGCCCCCGGACCTACCTGCGGCGGGTGAAATTCACCAATGCCCTGTCCCTGTTCGGGATCTGCACCCTGCTGGGTTTCGGCGCCATCCGCCTGGCCCACGGCAGTTACCTGGTGGGCGCCGTCGATCTGCTGTTGCTGCTGGTGCTCGCCTCCAACCTTGTCTTCCTCAGGTTCAGCGGCAACCTGATGGCCGTCTCCTCGGTCGGCCTGGTTGGGCTGCTGGGCCTGGTGCTTTTTCTGTTCATCACCGGCGGCGCCGGAGGCACCGGCATCCTCTGGATCTACTTCTTCCCGGTCTCGGCCTTCTTCCTCACCGGCGTCCGCGGCGGCATCGCCTGGATGGCCGTCCTCTACGGCTCGGTGCTGTTCCTTTACGGCCTGTCGGCCCTGGGGTCCATCCGACTGCACTACTCGATCTCCACCGGCGCCCAGATGCTGGCCAGCCTTCTTTTGGAGTCCCTGATGGTCTTCTACTACGCCCGGGTGATGGAGAAGGAGGAGGAGATCATCGAGGACCACAACCGCCGGCTGACCGAGGCCAATCAGATCCTGGGGAACGAGATCGCCCAGCGGAAACGGGTGGAGGAGGAGCTGCTGCGCATCAGCCACGCCGTCCGCAGCTCCAGCGACGCCATCGCCATCACCGACGCCGACGGCAAGCACCTCTACCACAACCGGGCCTTCCTCCAGCTGTTCAAGTTCACCATCGCCGAGATAAACCGGTCCGGGGGCTCCTCCATCCTCTACCGCGACCCGGGCACGGCCGGGGTGGTCTTCCAGACCATCCGGGGAGGCGGCTCCTGGAGCGGCGAGGTGGCCATGCTGACCAAGGACCGCCGGATGGTGGCCGCCCTCCAGCGCTCCGACGCCATCCGCGACCACGCCGGGGCCATCATCGGCCTCATCAGCCTGTTCAGCGACGTCACCTCCAAGAAGGACTCCGACCGGCTGCAGTCGGCCCTCTACCAGATCTCCGAGCGCAGCAGCGCCGCCCACGACCTGAACGAGCTTTACCGCTCCATCCACCAGATCGTCGGCGGGCTGATGTACGCCAAGAACATGTTCATCGCATATTACGACCCGGCCTCCAAGGAGATATCCTTCCCCTATTTCGTCGACGAGCTCGACCAGCCGCCCCGGCCGCGGACCCTGGGGGACGGCCTGACCGACTACGTCATCCGTACCGGCCGGCCACTGCTGGCCAGCCAGGACAACATCGACCTTTTGAACCAGGCCGGCGCCCTCAACCTGATGGGCACCGAGTGCCTGGACTGGCTGGGCGTCCCCCTTAAAAAGGGCGAGGAGATCATCGGGGTGATGGCGGTCCAGAACTACACCGAGGCCCTTCGCTACTCGGACAAGGACAAGGAGATCCTGACCTTCGTCTCCCAGCACATCGCCAGCGCCATCGAGAGGCGGCATACTTATGAAAGGATCCGGACGAATGAGGAGCGGTTCCGCCGGGTGATCTCCTCCATCAGCGACCATATCTACATGACCGACTTCGACCCGGAGGGGCGGCCCCTCAACAATTACATCTCCCCGAACGTGGAGCAGATAACCGGCTACCCCTACAGTAGGTTCCAGGATGACTGGAGCTTCTGGCCCGAGCATGTCATCCACCCCGAAGACCGTCAGGCGGCCGCCTTCCAGGTCTCGGTCTTCCTCTCCGGCCAGGACAGCCAGGTGGAATACCGGCTGGTCCGGGCCGATGGCCGCGTCATTTGGGTGCGCGACAGCGGCCGGGCGGTCCGGAACCCCGAGACCGGCGGCCTCACCGTCTACGGCGTTATCAGCGACATCTCCCAGAGCAAGTACTACGAGGAGGTGCGGGAGAGCCTGCTCCAGGACCTGAAGCGGGTGAACACCGAGCTCTCCGACTTCGCCTACATCGTCTCCCACGACCTCAAGGCGCCGCTGCGGGCCATCTCCTCCCTGGCCGGCTGGCTGGCCGAGGACTACGCCGACAAGCTGGACCAGGCCGGCCGCGACCAGCTGCAGCTGCTGCTCAAGCGCACCAAGCGGATGCACAACCTGATCGAGGGCATCCTCACCTACTCCCGCCTGGGAAGGCTCAAGCCAACCCTGGTCCGCCTGGACAGCGGCGAGGCCGCCCGCCAGGTCATCGAATCCCTGTCCCCGCCGGAGGGGATAGAGGTCGTCATCGAGGGCAAGCTTCCGGAGATAGTGTACGACCGCACCCATCTCGAACAGCTTTTCCAGAACCTGGTCTCCAACGCCGTCAAATACATGGGAAAACCCGCGGGACGGGTGGGGATGGGCTGCGCCGACCGGGGCGACCATTGGGAGTTCTCGGTCAGCGACACCGGGGAGGGCATCCCCCCGGAGCACTTCGACCGCATCTTCAAGATTTTCCAGACGCTCAAGCCGCGCGACGAGGTGGAGTCGACCGGCATCGGCCTGACCATCGTCAAGAAGGTGGTCGAACAGTACGGGGGGCGCGTCACGGTCGAGTCGCGGGTGGGCCGGGGCAGCGTCTTCCGCTTCACCGTGCCCAAGGCCCTGCAACCCGACGACCTGGACGCCTTGTGACCGTACGGCCCTAAAGCCATCAACGCCAAACCGGAGGCATCAGGCATGCGGAACAACGTTCCCATCTTGCTGGTCGACGACGACCAGGTGGACGTCATGACCGTCCAGCGCGCCTTCAAGCGCAACAACATCCTCGACCCCCTGTTCGTGGTGGGCAACGGCAGGGAGGCTTTGGATTTCCTGCACCACCAGGGCGAGCACTCCGACCCCGAGAGATCCCCCCGCCCCGGCATCATCCTGCTGGATTTGAACATGCCGGTGATGAACGGCATCGAGTTCCTCAAGGTGATCAAGCTCGACGAGAGCCTCAAGAAGATCCCGGTCATCGTCCTCACCACCTCCAAGGAGGAGAACGACCGGGTGGAGAGCTTCAACCTGAGCGTGGCCGGTTACATCATCAAGCCGGTGGAGTTCGAGAAGTTCGTGGAGGCGGTCCGGGTGCTCAACCTCTACTGGACCCTGAGCGAGCTGCCCTGAGGCGCCGATCTTCCGAATATCTGATTGTTTTCCGCGAAACACGCTAAACGCGCCAAATACTTGACCTGTCAAGTAAAGAAACCATTTCGCGCTTTTCGTGTATCCTTCGGCAAAGCTCGGGACAAGTTTTGCGGGCAGAAAAGATTCTACTTGTCAACCTGAAAGCGGGGCCAGTACCATGCCGGAAGAAGACATAAAAGTCCTGCTGGTCGACGACGACGAGATCGACCGCCTGGCCATCCAGCGCTTCGTCCAGCGCGAGGGCCTGCCCTACCGGCTGGACGTGGTGACCTCGAAGGCCGCCGCGGTGGAGAAACTGCGGAACAACGTCTACGACATCGCCATTTTGGACTTCCTCCTGCCCGACGGCACCGGCATGGAGATCCTGGCCCAGGTGGGCGAGACCCCGGCCATCTTCGTCACCGGCTCCGGCGACGAGCGGACGGCGGTCAAGGCCCTGCGCCAAGGGGCCTACGACTACCTGATCAAGGACCCCGAGCGCAACTACCTGATCGTCCTCCCGGCCACCATCAGCACGGTGCTGGAACGCAAACACGCCGAACGGGCCCTGATAGAGAGCGAGCTCAAGCACCGGGTCCTCCTCAACAGCATCCAGACGCCGACCCTGGCCCTCAAGGAGGACATGACCGTCGTCTACTGCAACGACGCCTACACCGCCCTGGTGGGCAAGTCCGTCGGCGAGCTGGAGGGCCAAAACCTGCTCGAGGTCTTTCCCAAGCTCCGCTCCTCCCACACCTACCAGGCCTACCTCAAGGCCCTGCAGACCGGGCAGACCCAGGAGGTGGAGGGCGCCCTGGGCGAGCGTTTCTATCACTCCCGCATCTTCCGCACCCCCTGGGGCATCCTGGCCATCGCCGAGGACGTCACCGAGCGCCGGCTGGCCCAGGAGGCACTTATCCGCTACAACGAGGAGCTGGAGCAGCGGGTGGCCGAGCGCACCGCGGATCTGGAGACGGCCATGTCGGACCTGGAGCGCAGCTACTCCGACACCATCAAGGCCATCACCGCGGCCATGGACGCCAAGGACTCATACACCCGGGGCCACTCCGAGGAGGTCAAGCGCATCGCCCTGTCCATCGGCCGGCGCTTCGGCCTGGACGGCAGCGGGCTCCGCCGCCTGGAGTACGCCGCCCTGCTGCACGACATCGGCAAGATCGGCATCTCGGACCAGCTGCTGACCAAGAGCGCCGGCCTGACCGACCTGGAGTACGCCGCCATCAAGCTCCATCCCGAGATCGGCGGCCGCCTGGTGTCCCAGGTGGAGATGCTCCGCGAGGTGGGCGCCATCATCCAGGCCCACCACGAGTTTTACGACGGGTCCGGCTATCCCCTGGGCCTGAGCGGGGATCAGATACCCCTGGAGGCCCGCATCATCAGCGTGGCCGACGCCTACGAGGCCATGACCTCGGACCGTCCCTACCGCAAGGCCTTCGAGCAAGGCGAGGCCACCCGCCGCCTGCTGGAGGCCGAGGGCACCCAGTTCGATCCCAGGGTGATCAAGGCCTTCCTCGAGTCCACGAAAGAGATGCACAAGCAAGATAAATGCTGACCGGAGGTTTCCCATGACCAAGCGCATGTTTTCCCTGCTGGTTTGTTTTGTCGCCCTGGCCGCCTCCCTGCCGGCCCTGTCCGGTCTGGACCTGAGCGCCGGCCCCTACCTGGGAATCTTCAACCCGTCGCTTAAGACCTTCAACGACCAGGTCCTGCTCTATGAACCGCGGCCGGCCTTGGGCTCGGCCGCCGAGTACGGGCTCCAGGTCAAGGGCGGCATCCCGCTGGTCGGCCTGGGCGGCGGGGTCAACTTCGGCCGCTGGTCAAACGGCGACAAGTGGTCGGCCCTGGCCGGCCCGGGGAACATGTATACCGACGCTCATGATTACAAGATCACAATCTATCCCCTCGAAGTTTTCGCCGACTACTCCCTGCCCTTCGTCCCCATGGTGCTCAAAGGCAGGGCCGGGGGCTCCCTGGGCATGGCCTGGGCCACATTTCAGGGAAGTACCCGCCGAACCGTAAATACCACTGGAGTCGAAGAATTTTATTATTACGCTACCGCCAAGGGAAGCACCCCCTACCTGGGCCTCAACGCAGGTCTGGACCTGGTGTCCATCCCCAAGGTGACCATCGGATGCGACATCGGATACCGCATGGGGAAGGTGGAGCAGCTGACCGTCAAGGAGTCTCACGATCCCGATGAAATTGGAAGGATTCAACAGTATTACGACCATGCCCGCAGCCAGATTCTCCCCCTCCCCCTGGAGCTGAACGGCCTCTACGCCCGGCTGGTGGCCAGGTACCACTTTTAACAAGCCACACCTTTATCCCCTCCTTGGGTAAGGAGGGGACAGGGGTGGTCATTATTTTTCGTGCTATCAATGCATGACCGGTGAGATCCTAGCCCGCTGCGGCTACCGCTGCGACTTGTGCCTGGCCTGGCGTCCCAACGTGGCTAAGAAGGACCGTAGGGCCCTCCTCTCCGACGGCTGGCACAAATACTTCGGCTTCCGCATCCCCCCGGAAAGGATA
>DHHE01000158.1:0-554 GCA_002403115.1 bacterium UBP2_UBA4780
TACTTTTTTATGGAGGGCCATAGGAATTTGGCTCACACTGTAAACTAAGATGTCATTCCCGCGTAGGCGGGAATCCACATATCATGGATTCCTGCTTTCGCAGGAATGACACAACCGTGGTTCCGGTATTACAGCCCGTACTTGGCTATTATCTGGTCCTTCTTCAGCCCCAGGATGCCGTACTTCTCCCCGATCTTGGTGAAGGCCGCCAGCGCCTTGTCCAGGTGCTCCATTTCGTGGCCGGCCGAGATCTGGGTGCGGATGCGGGCCTGCCCCTGGGCCACCACCGGGAAGAAGAAACCGATGACGTAGATGCCCTCGTGGTAGAGGTCGCGGGCCACGTCCTGGGCCAGCTTGGCGTTGTACAGCATCACCGGGACGATGGGGGTGTCGCCGGCCTTGAGGTCGAACCCGGCCTTGGTCAGCCCTTCCCGCCAGTACTTGGTGTTGCGCTCCAGCTTGTCCCGGCGGTCGGTGGACTTGGAGAGCAGCTCCAGCACCTTGAGCGAGCCGGCCACCACCGCCGGCGGCATGGTGTTGGAGAACAGGTAGGG
>DHHE01000158.1:576-4343 GCA_002403115.1 bacterium UBP2_UBA4780
AGCCCCTTGCCGAAGGTGGTGGTGATGACGTCCACCCGGCCCATGACGTTATGGTACTCGTGGGTGCCCCTCCCCGTCTTGCCGATGAACCCGGTGGCGTGGGAGTCGTCGACCATCACCATGGCGTCGTACTTGTCGGCCAGGTCGCAGATCTTGTCCAGGGGCGCGATGTCGCCGTCCATGGAGAAGACGCCGTCGGTGATCACCATCCGCAGCCGGCAGGACTGGGCCTCCTGCAGCTTCTCCTCCAGGTGGGAGATGCTGTTGTGCTTGTAGTTGAACATCTGGGCCTTGCACAGCTTGAGGCCGTCGACGATGCTGGCGTGCACCAGCCGGTCGGAGATCATGGCGTCGTCCGCGGTCAGGACCACGTCGAACAGCCCGGCGTTGGCCTCCATGCAGGAGGGGAACAGGCAGGTGCCTTCCATGCCCAGGAACTCGCTCAAGGCCAGTTCAAGTTTGTGGTGGATGTCCTGGGTGCCGCAGATGAAGCGGACCGAGGACAGCCCGTAGCCCCGCGAGTCCAGCGCCTCGTGGGCGGCCTTGACCACGTCGGGGTGGCTGGACAGGCCGAGATAGTTGTTGGCGCAGAAGTTCAGCACCTGCTTGGGCGCGGCGCCTTCGGGGTACTCCACCGTGATGCTGGCGGCCTGGGGCGACTCGATGTACCGCTCCTCCTTGAAGATCCCCTTGTCCCTCATCCCCTGGAGCTCGCCTGAGTAGAAATCCCTGGCTTTGGCGCTGTAGGCCATGACTGTCTCCTGTTATTACATGACGATCGTTAAGTTAAACTGAAGAACATACTATCGTACTATTGTTATCTTGCTTGTAGCTTGTTGCACGCCAACCAGCAGGCACGAGAAATAGACACCAGCGCACACCCTGTTCCCTTTTTCATCCCGCCCATCCCAACGCATGCTGTGGGTTCCGGCATTTTGCGGACCGTCGGCCAGGGTTTTAACTTTCTGTCCGGCTATGTTGTAAACCGCAAGGCTTACCCGCCCTGTTCCAGCCAGCTGGTAGTTGATCGTCGTATGCTGGCTGAATGGATTCGGCCGGTTGGGCAGCAATTTGACAGTCTGCCATGCCGTCCTTTCTGCCGGCTCCCCCGCCACACCGGTGGCAGTGTTGTATTTGATGGTTTGGTAGTCCCCGATCCAAGTCAGTGTATCAAGAGACACACCGCTGACGTAAAGGTTGCCGTCGCCATCGACCGCGCAGCCGATGGAATACTCGGTTCGGTCGTCCGAGGAAAGATATGACCTGCTCCAGAGCGTATCCCCGATGGAAGCGTCGTAACAGACCGTAAGATAGTGGTCATGCGGCCCCCTGTAGGTGGAGCCGGTCACGTAGAGACGGTCTCCCGGGCCGTTTACAGCACAATCGATAGTCCCATCCATCATGGAAGGACCGTCGTATATACCGGTCCAGAGCGGAGTCCCTGAAGCATTATATTTGATGGTCACGCTGTACCTGTTTCCCGTCCGCGGGCCGCATTCACCGGTAATGTAAACGTTCCCCGAACCATCCACGGCACAACCGGCCATCGCATAGTCCATGTTCGCACTGTCGGTAGCATCCGCCGACCTCCGGGTCCAGACGGTATCGCCGTCGGGATTGTACTTCACCGTGAGCAGGTTATAATCCGTGCCGTTGAAGGAATAGCCGCAGACATAGACATTCCCGGATCCGTCGACCGAGCAGTCAAAGGCCTTGTCGCTTCCGTTGGCCGGGCCGTTGTACCTTCGGGTCCACAGGGTGTCGCCGGTCGTCGCATCATACTTAACAGTCACATAATCGGCTGTCCCATTGCCGAAATATGAGGCTCCGGCCACATAGCAATATCCAGCAGCGTCCACTGCGCAGCCATAGCCGAAATCGGCATCGTTCGCCGGACTGTTGTAGGTCCTTGCCCACACAGTATCGCCAGCCGGATTGTACTTGATGGTCAGGTAATCAGAGCTGTCATATGGTGCCCCGTGCAGGGAATAGCCGGACACATACAGGTTGCCCTCGCCATCCACCGCGCAGCGCATGCCGCAATCCATCCCGTTGGCCGGGCCGTTGTACCTGCGGGTCCACAGGGTGTCGCCGGTTGCCGCATCATACTTGATGGTCAGGAAATCATAGTCCGATCCGTTTGAAGAAGTTCCGCTGACATAGAGATGCCCCGAATCATCAATTGTGCAGCCGATGCCCTGGTCGTCCCCGCCGGCCGGGCCGTTGTAGGCGCGTACCCAGGCAGTGTCCGGGGCCTGGGCCCAGGCTTGACCGCAGATGATCGCTGCCGTCAAGAAAACCAAACCGAAGTGCTTTTTCATGGCGTTATTCCTTCTCTATTTTCAGGTTGAAAAACACTTTAGCCAGCACCAACGGCCGAGACGGTTGCTTTGGATACGCGCTATTCTTTTACCCCGAATTCCTTGAGCAGCAAGATGATGTTGTTGACCGAGTCGAACGCCTCGGGCGTGGCCTTGTCGTCGGGCAGCTTGATGTGAAATTTCTTCTCCAAAAACGTCTTCAGGGAGACCATGGAGAACGAGTCCACGATGCCGCTGGAGATCAGCTTTGTTTCGGGCGTGACCTCCATGTCGGAGTCCTCGTCCAGGTACTCCTTCTTGACGTAGTCGGCCAGCAGTTTCTTCAGGTCCTCGGGCATGGATATACTCCTCGTGCTTTTTGCTTATTAGCGATTGTGTCATTCCCGCACATTCGCTGTGCTCAGTGCAAGCTCCGGCGGGAATCCAGAACGTGGATCGTTTATCTTGGATTCCTGCTTTCGCAGGAATGACATTGGTTGTTCAGTAGTTCTCCAGGCTGGATCCCCGCTGTAGTTTACACTGAGTGTAGACGAAGTGCGGAGATGACGTTTATCTGTCAGTCGTTCTCCAGGGACGAAACGTCCCCGATCTCCTCGCCCCACTCCTTGGCCCGCAGCAGGCGCCTCATGATCTTCCCGCTCCGGGTCTTGGGCAGGGTGGCCACGAACTCGATATCCTGGGGCATGGCCAGCGGCGACAGCTTCTTGCGGATGAAGTTCATGATCTCCATGGTCAGGTCGTCGTCTGGCTTGAAGCCCGGCTTCAGGGTGATGAAGGCCTTGACCACCTCCATGTTCAGGGGGTCGGGCTTGCCCACCGCCGCCGACTCGGCCACCGCCGGGTGTTCCAATAAAGCCGACTCTATCTCGAAGGGTCCCACCAGGTGGCCGGCGGTGTTGATGACGTCGTCGTCCCGGCCCACGAACCAGTAGTAGCCGTCGGCGTCGATGCTGGAACGGTCGCCCGACAGATACCAGCCGTTCTTGAACTTGGCGTCGTAGGTCTCCTGGTTGTTCCAGTAGGAGCGCATCATCGACGGCCAGCCCGGCCTGAAGGCGATCAGGCCGACGGTGCCCGGCTTGTCGACGGGCTCGAACGTCTTGGGGTTGACCACCGAGGCGGTGATCCCGGGGAAGGGCTTGCCCATGGAGCCGGGCTTGACCTTCATCCCCGGGTAGTTGCAGATCATCATGGCACCGGTCTCGGTCTGCCAGAAGGTGTCGTAGAACGGCTTGCCGAAGGCCTTCTCCGACCAGATGACCGCCTCGGCGTTGAGGGGCTCGCCCACGCTGCACAGGTGGCGCAGGCTGGAGAGGTCGTGCTTCCTGACCGCCTCCACCCCCTCCTTCATCAGCATCCGGATGGCGGTGGGGGCCGAGTACCAGACGGTCACCTTCATCTTCTCGATGAAGGCGTACCAGTTGGAGGCCGAGAAGCCGGAGTCCA
>DHHE01000202.1 GCA_002403115.1 bacterium UBP2_UBA4780
GTAAGGGTGGTGGGAATCCCCAAGACCATCGACAACGACCTGGCGGCAACCGACGTCACCTTCGGCTTCGACTCGGCCCTGACCACGGCCACCGAGGCCCTGGACAAGCTGCACACCACCGCCGCCTCGCACCACCGGGTGATGATCATGGAGACCATGGGGCGCTACGCCGGCTGGATCGCGCTGTGCTCGGGCATGGCCGGGGGCGGCGACGTCATCCTGCTGCCGGAGATGCCCTACGACCTGGCGGCGGTCTGCCGGGCGGTGGAGGAACGGAGCGTCAAGGGCAAGCGGTTCTCCCTGGTGGTGGCCTCCGAGGGGGCCAAGCCCCGGGGGGGCGAGATGGTGGTCAAGAAGGTGGTCAAGGAGTCCACCGACCAGCTGCGGCTGGGGGGGATCGGCCAGAAGCTGGCCGACGACATCGAGGAGCGCACCGGGATCGAGAGCCGGGTGACGGTGCTGGGGCACCTGCAGCGCGGCGGCAGCCCCACCGCCTACGACCGGATCCTGGGGACCCGCTTCGGGGTGGCGGCGGTGGAGCTGCTGGACCGGGGCGAGCTGGACAGGATGGTGGCCCTGCGCGGCACCGAGATCACCTCGGTCCCGGTGTCAGAGGTGGCCGACAAACTTCGGAGGGTGGACCCGGACTCGGAGCTGGTGCGGGCGGCCCGCTCGGTGGGGACGTCGTTCGGCGACTGAGCTTTGGCTGGCGGAAGCACCTGCCCGCGAAACACGCCAAAAGCACGGGAACCAGGTTGGCTGACAAGTTGAAGGCAGAACCGGATGTTGGGAAGAGGCATGCGATATTGGCGGCAATCGGCGGGCACGGCAGGTTTGTGAAAAAATACTATTTAATTATAGTATTGTTCCCGGCAGTTGCCGCCTCCGGCCACCAGCTGCGGCTGCCGCTGCAGTACGACCGCTACCTCCCCTGGTCGGCCCGGTCGCTGGGGATGGGCAGCGCCGCCGTGGCCGGGGGCGGGGCGTCGGCGTTGTTCGGCCAACCGGACCGGACCGGCGGGCTTGAACGCTGGGAGGCGGGCGTCTCCTCCGCCGCGCTTTCGGCCGGCCGCAGCCACGTCTCCATCGAAAGCGAGGCTTCCCGGGCGGCGCCCTCGGCGGCGGCGGCGGCCTTCAGGCTGGGCGGCCACGTCCTGGCCTTCGGCTGCCGCCGGGCCGTGGACGTCCGGATCTCCTTCCCCGACGTCTACGCCCCTCTGCTGTCGGACCATGCCGCGCTGGAGCTGGATCAGGCCGTGCTCGGCTGGGCATACTCCACGGCCGGCAACGCCTCCATCGGCTTCAGCCTTGGCGCCTCCAGGGCGGGCTTCGATTGGCGGGGGCCGGACAGGGCCTATGCCGCCGGGGAGGCTTCCGGTTTCGGCTTCTCGGCCGGACTCACCATCCCGGTGACCGGCGAGATCAAGCTGTCTCTGGCCGCGGCCGCCAAGAGCGAGCTTAAGGGCACGGCCGACTTCCTGCCGGACCCGGCCGCCGGCGACCTGGAGCTGTCCGGCGCCGTCCCCAGCCGGACGGCGGCGGCGGTGGAATACCGGCCGGAGACCGGCCTGATCCTGGTGGCCGAGGCGGCGATGTCCGGCTGGAACACGGTCACCCAGGGCTACGAGGGCCGCATTGATCTGCACCTGGGGGCCGAGGTCCAGATAATCGAGGCCCTCGCCCTGCGGCTGGGCGGCTTCACCATGACCAGCCCGCTGGACGAATACGAGCGGCGGCTCGACGCCACCCTCCGGGACGGTTACTTCCTGACGGCCGGGCTCGGCCTGTCCTGTAAAGGGTTTTATCTCGACCTGGGCGGCGCCAGCAGCCGTCCCCTCTCGGGCGGCGGTCAGAGCCAGAACAGGCTGGCGGTCTCGGCCGGTTTCGGTCGCTGAAAGGGGGCTCGGGGACGGCGGGGCAAGACCCCGGCAATCCGGACTGGCGGCGGCAGGGCGTTATCGAAAATATACGATAAATAAGTAGTATAAGGAGCGGCGACATGAAACAGGCGGCGGTGAGGCTCGACTTCAACAACCTGATGGCCGACCGGATAGGTTCCCAAGGGCTGTCCTACTCGGAGATCGAGGGGGCGGGGAAGCTGGTCAGCCGGGCGGTGGAGTGGTTCTACACCAGGCGGGCCAAGGGAAAGATGGATTTCTTCGACCTGCCGGCCAGGGCGGAGTGCCTCAAGCAGTCCCTGGGCCTGGCCAGGATCATGAAAGGGAAGTTCGAGGACCTGGTGGTGCTGGGCATCGGGGGATCGGCCCTGGGAACCGCGGCCGTCCAGGCGGCCCTCAGCCCCTGGGAGTACAACCACGACCGCAAGGCCCGCAGGGGCCGGCCCCGGCTGTGGGTGCTGGACAACGTCGACCCGGAGAAGCTGCGCGGCGTCCTGTCGCTTTTAAAACCCGGGAAGACGCTGGTCAACGTCATCAGCAAGTCCGGGACCACGGCCGAGACCAGCGCCCAGTTCCTGTGGATGCGGGCCTGGCTGCAGCGCTCCCTGAAGAAGCGCTGGGCCAGGAACCTGGTGGCGACCACCGACCCGGCCGAGGGCCTGCTGCGGCAGATCGTCCGGGACGAGGGCCTGGCCAGCCTGGAGGTGCCGCCGGGGGTGGGCGGGCGGTTCTCGGTGCTCAGCCCGGTCGGTCTTTTCCCCCTGGCCATGACCGGGGTGGACGTGGCCTCGCTGACGGCCGGGGCCGGCCACATGCGGAAGCGGACCCTGGACGAGAACCCCTGGCGCAACCCGGCCCGCCTCTACGGCCTGCTGCAGTACCTGCTCTACCAGAAGGGTTACCGCATCAACGTCATGATGCCTTACTCCGAAGCCCTCTATCCGCTGGCCGACTGGTTCCGCCAGCTGTGGGCCGAGTCCCTGGGCAAGCGGACCGACAGCCGGGGCCAGATGGTGGAGACCGGGCCGACGCCGGTCAAGGCCCTGGGGGCCACCGACCAGCACTCCCAGCTCCAGCTGTACATGGAGGGGCCGCGCGACAAGTCGGTCACCTTCCTCAGGATCGGGAAGTTCCGCCGGGAGGCGTCCATACCCAGGGCCTACCCCCGGCACAGGGACATGGCCTACCTGGGCGGAAAGTCCTTCAGCGACCTGCTGAACGCCGAGGCCCGGGCCACCGCCATGTCGCTGGCCAAGAATGGCCGGCCCAACTGCTCCTTCATGCTTCCGGAGATAACCCCCCACGTCCTGGGCCAGCTGATCTTCCTGCTGGAGACGGCCACCGCCTTCGCCGGAGGGCTCTTCGACATCAACCCCATGGACCAGCCCGGGGTGGAGGAGGGCAAGCGCTACGCCTACGGCCTGATGGGGCGCCAGGGCTTCGAGAACCGCAAGGTGGAGGTGGAGAAGTTCGAGGCGGGGGCCATGGACAAGTACATAGTATAGGACCCGTGATAGAATTTCACAAGGAAGCCAGGAAAACAGGAAATATTTCAAGGTCATCGGAATCAGGCTTGAAAAGTTGAAGATAATGGGGATTCAACTCTCTCAAAAACGCGTCAAGTCCAATAGATCGCCAGAAATCTATCCTTGCTAAAAGCGATTTACCGAATACTCGCCTTCGCCCTGCTGTCCGGCTTGGCGGCATTGCCCGCCGGCTGCGCCGGGGGCCGCCACCGGATAAGACCCGACGTCCTGGCACCCGCCCCGGCCGACAGTTCGGCCCTGCGGATGGAGCTGCTGGCGGCGCGGCTGGACTCGCTCGTTTCAGACACCCTGCTGGCCCAGGCCCAGTACGGCGTCTACATAGTCGATGCCTGGACCGGCCGGCCGGTCTACGCCCGCAACTTCCAGCAGCTGCTGGTTCCGGCCTCGGCCAACAAGCTCTTCGTCACCGCTCTGGCCCTGCGCCGTCTGGGGCCGCAGCACCGGTTCACCACCGCGGTTCTGGGCGACAGCCTTGACGCGCGCGGCCGGCTTCGGGGCAACCTGTACCTGGCGGGCTCGGGGGACCCCAGCCTGACGACCGCCGGGCTGGAGGAGCTGGCCTTCAGGCTCAAGTCGGCCGGGCTGGAGCGGGTGGCCGGCAAGCTGGTCCTGGACCCGGGAGCCTTCGACACCTCGAAATACGGCCCGGGATGGATGTGGGACGAGGGGCCCTACGCCTACAACGCGCCCATCTCGGCCCTTTCGGTCAACCGCAACACCTTCGAGATCGGGATCTCGGCCGGGCCCAGGCCCGGTGACGGGCTAAAGGTGAGCCTCAGGCCTTCCAGCGCCTACTTCAAGGTCGAAAACCAGGGGGTGACCGCCTTTCCCGGGGTGAAGCGCAGCCTGAAGGTCAACCGGAAGCAGGAGGGCGAGGGCGAGACGGTGTCGGTTTCCGGCGTGCTGCCGCCGGAGGATTCGCCCCACTACGCGGTGCGCAGCGTGGCCGACCCGGTCCGCTACTGCGGCAGCCTTTTCCGGGAGGCCCTGCGGCGCCAGGGGATCGTGGTCGCCGGCGGCACGGCGGTGGGCCGGGCGCCCGAGGGGCTGGCCTGCCTGGCGGCGGCCAGGTCCAAGCCGCTGCACTCGATACTCCAGGACCTCAACAAGGACAGCGACAACTTCACCGCCGAGATGCTTTACCGCGCCATCATGGCCGGCGACAGGATTCCGAGGGGGAACGGAGCGCCCGACCATTCCGAGCCGATGGAGGCCATGATGGCCGGCCTGGGTTTCGGGCCGGGCAGCCACCGGATAGTGGACGGCTCGGGCCTCTCCCGCTACAACCTCTGTTCCCCGCAGCAGCTGGTGGCGGTGCTGATGGACCTCCACCGGGACGAGCTCATCAGGCCCGAGCTTTTGGCCTCGCTGCCCATCGCCGGGGCCGACGGCACCCTCGGTTCCAGGATGAACGGGGAGGGCGTGCAGAACCGGTCCCGGGCCAAGACGGGCACCATGACCGGGGTCTCCTCCCTGGCCGGCTTCGCCTTCGGCAGCGGCGGCCGGCGGTACTGCTTCGCCATGATGTTCAACAACTACACGGCCGGGGCCCCGGCCATCAGAACCCTGCAGGACAGGATGGTGGCCGAGCTGATCGCCGTTTCGCCCTAGGCCGTTCAACCAGCGAAGAACGCAGATATTTCCGGAAAACCCTTTGATTTTCCCCATCGATTTAGTATAATTAACGGATACTGCCATGAAGAAGATACTGGTAGCCGACGACGACCGCAACATCCTCTACCTGATCTCCGAGGTCCTGGCCAAGGGGGACTACGAGGTGGCCCAGGCGGTCAACGGGGATCACGCCCTGAAGCTGGCCAGGGAGACGAGGCCGGACCTGATCGTCCTGGACATCATGATGCCGGGCATGGACGGGTTCAAGGTGCTGAGGGAGCTGAAGGCCGATCCCCAGACCGGTGGGATCAAGGTGGTGGTCATCTCGGCCAAGACCAAGCCCGAGGACGTGGAGAAGGGCATGGCCGCGGGGGCGGACCATTACTTCACCAAGCCGTTCAAGATATCGGAACTGACCGCCAAGATCCGGGAGATATTGGAATAAAGCGATTGGAGGGCAAAAGGGCCATGGAGAAAAAGACGCCATTCCACCACCGGCACGAGGCCGCCGGGGGCAAGATCGTGCCCTTCGCCGGCTTTCTGATGCCGGTCCAGTACAAAGGGATCATCGAGGAGCACCGTCACGTCCGCGCCAAGGCCGGCCTGTTCGACGTCTCCCACATGGGCGAGATAGAGGTCCGGGGACCGGACGCCCTCAGGTTCGTCTCCCACGCCACGGTCAACGACCCGGCGGCCCTGGCAGTGGACCAGATTCAGTACTCGGCCATGTGCTACCCCGACGGGGGCATCGTGGACGACCTCCTGGTCTACCGCTTTCCCGAGCACCTCTTCCTGGTGGTCAACGCCTCCAACGTGGACAAGGACTTCGCCTGGCTTAATGAACAGGCCAGGGGCTTCGACGTCAAGCTGGAGAACACAAGCGACCGGGTGGCCCAGCTGGCCCTGCAGGGGCCGCAGGCCGAACCTCTGCTCCACAAGATCTGCGACCTGAAGCTGGCCGACATGAAGTTCTACTGGTTCAAGGTGGGCAGGGTGGACGGGGTGGAGATGATCGTCTCCCGCACCGGCTACACCGGCGAGGACGGGTTCGAGCTCTACTTCGACGTGAAACACGCCGACCAGATCTGGGAAGCTTTGTTCAAGGCGGGCAAGGATCATGACCTACAGCCCATCGGTTTGGGCGCCAGGGATTCGCTGCGGCTGGAGATGAAATACTGCCTCTACGGCAACGACATCGACCGGACCACCACCCCGCTGGAGGCCGGCCTGGGCTGGATCACCAAGCTCAAGAAGACCGACGACTTCAACGGGAAATCGGTGATGATGAAACAAAAAGCCGAGGGGCTGAAGCGAAAGCTGATCGGCTTCGAGGTGGAGGGCAACGCCTTCCCCCGCCAGCACTACAAGGTTAAGAAAGACGGGGCGGAGATCGGCGAGGTGACCAGCGGGGTGTTCTCCCCGTCGCTGTCCAAGGGCATCGGCATGGCCTACGTCAAGGCCGAGTACTCCAAAACGGGCGATGCCTTCGAGGTGGAGATCCGGGGCAAGGGGGTGCCGGCCAGGGTGGTGGAGACGCCGTTCTGGAAGCAGGGCTCGATCAAAAAATAACCTGATAAAAAAGTTACCCTCAATTTATGTGGGAGAGTGCGGTTGCATGAGTAGTTTAAAACTTATTGTTTTATCTTGTTTATTATTGGTTGGTTGTAGCTCCAAACCGAGACAACCGAGTCCCAAAATTCCGAATGAAATTAAAGTCAATACAGTCGGTTTGAAGAAAAAACTAATATTCAACGATTGTGTTAGAGGGACTATAAAAAATATTCAAAAAATTGAATGGAGAGGCAACAACTATTTTGCTGTAATTGGGCAAACCGGGGTGTGGTTTTTATCGCCAATAGAATATCAAGTAACTAGAAAAATCGAATATACAGACGCTAAGGGGGAAACCATATGGTTTGGTTTATCACCTTATTTAATTGATCTTGATAATGATGGGGAATTTGAAATTGCTCAAAGAGGTGGCGGGTATGGTGTTATCGGTCTGTTGGACAATACGGGGAAAAGGATTTGGGAGTTCAAACCTAATTTACTTGTGCACCCATATAAAATGGCAGTCGAAGATTTAAATAATGACAAGGATTATGAATTTTATGTTGCCGATGACGGTTATTTATATTGTTTAAACGAAAGTTGTAAAGTTGTTTGGAAAAAACCTGGTCGCTATTCGGACATTCACCCAATAACATTAAATGGCAAACGACTTGTGATTACTTCATCAAAAGATACGTTTAAAATATGGGATATAAATGGCAATCAAATTCAAAAAATACGTGTTAATGCATGGATATTAGAATTTGACGTTATTGATAATGCCGGGGAAACGTTCTTAATACGCGTCAATGATGACAAGCTAAAAATATTTAATTTAACCGGTATTAAACTATTTGAAGACGAACTGCCTTTTGGATTGGGTTATCATGGGCCACAAGGTATTATTATTGATTCTAAGAATAGTAAGAAAAAATTGTTGGCCGTTGTAACTCGATCCTCGACCGCAACCGGGAAAGCATTACTTAACATTTATGATGTTTCTGAATGGAAACTGGTATATCAAGAAGTGCTGGAGACAACAGAAGGTATTAATAGTAACAATGGTAGATTATTATTGGGGGATGGTAAGGAAAAGTTGTGGGAATATTATTTTTAATTTAAATAGTAGTAAACTTAAAACAATAAAATATACAAATGATTGGAGGGACCAATGAACATTCCCAAGGACCTCAAATATTCCACCAGCCACGAGTGGCTCAGGGTCGAGGGCGACACCGGCACCATGGGCATCACCGATTTCGCCCAGGGCGAGCTGGGCGACATCGTCTTCGTGGAGCTGCCAAAGGTCGGGTCCAAGGTGGAAAAGGGCAAGCCCATGGGTACGGTGGAGGCGGTCAAGGCCGTCTCCGATCTCAACGCGCCGGCCTCGGGCGAGGTGGAGGCGGTCAACGTCGAGCTGGAGAAGGCGCCGGACTCGGTGAACAAGGACTGCTACGG
>DHHE01000029.1 GCA_002403115.1 bacterium UBP2_UBA4780
CCTGGGAGTCCGAGGGCTCCAGGCATGGGATCTTGGCCATCTTGGCGTAGTAGCGGTTGTCCTGCTCGTTCTGCGAGGAGTGCATGCCCGGGTCGTCGGCGCTGACCACCACGAAGCCGCCGGTGGCCCCGATGTACCCCATGGAGAACAGCGGGTCGGCGGCCACGTTCAGGCCCACGTGCTTCATGCAGGTCAGGGCCCGTGCCCCGCCGAAGCTGGCCCCGGCCGCCACCTCCAGCCCCACCTTCTCGTTGACGGCCAGCTCGGCGTAGACCTCCTTGTACTTGGCCAGGTTCTCCAGTATCTCGGTGGAGGGCGTGCCCGGGTAGGCCGAGACCACGTTGACCCCGGCCTCCCAGGCCCCCCGGGCCACCGCCTCGTTGCCGGAAAGGAGCTGCTTCATTGTCTCTACC
The DNA here is from genome assembly GCA_002403115.1 of bacterium UBP2_UBA4780. GTDB lineage: Bacteria > Edwardsbacteria > AC1 > AC1 > EtOH8 > UBA8901. Next base: position 414 of record DHHE01000029.1, read on the forward strand.
TATATGTTTTTATCTTTGAGATATTTTCCTAGGTCGACTATCAGCTGTGGCAAATCGCCCTGCACCGTTGACCAAATGATCTCTACATCTATGTCGTAATATGCATGGATCAGGCGATGCCTGGTGTTGACGATATCGGGCCATGGGATATCAGGTATTTCTTTTTTAGACTCTTCCGACAGCCTGCTGGCCGCCTCTCCGATGATTTCCAAATCCTTCACTATCGAAAGCAGCAGCATCCTGTCTGAATCTAGGTCCTCCCTCACCCTGCCAGCAAGAAAGCCATCAATCTCTTTGGCAGCCTCCAGCATATGGCGCAGGCGTATTAGATCATCCTTCTGCATACAACACCTCCGAGTTCTTTTGCACTTCCTCCCTGAAATAGCGGCTTAAATCCATGGGAGTCCTGAAATCTATTTTTTTGCCGCCAAAATATGCGGAGAACTCCCGCTCCATTCTGGATATGGTGAACAGTCCCGGAGTCTTCCCGGGATGAAACTCCACCAGGACATCTATGTCGCTCTCCGGCCTCATCCGGCCTTTTATGAATGATCCAAATAAAGCCAGCCGGGATATGTCATTGCGCCGGCAGAACTGAATGATTTCGTCCTTGGGCAAATTTTCTATTTGCATTTTATTGGTCTCCTTCGGATTTATTATACCCCAAGCCCGTTCCGAAGTCAAAGAGTAAATGAAAAACCCGGACGTTTTCCGTCCGGGTTTGGTAGCGGTTTATACTCGACCACCCCTTTGTTTCCCCTCCTCATACTTCGGCGGGCGTTCGACTGAGCTCACGCCGAAGTCTCAGTACGGGTCCAAGGAGGGGCGAAGGGGAGGTCAGTGGGCCGCGCCGCCTTCCTCGGGATTGGTGGNNCGCCAGCACCTTGGCGATGACCTTGACCGCCCAGTCCACGTCCCGCTTGGTGATCACCAGCGGCGGGGCGAAGCGGATGGTCTGCTCGTGGGTGTCCTTGGCCAGGATCCCGGCCTTCATCATCGCCAGGCAGTAGGGCCGGGCCCGGCCGGCCTCCAGCTTAAGCTCCATGCCGATCAACAGACCCATGCCCCGGATGTCCTTTATCTTGTCGGTCTTTATCTTCGAAAGCTGCTTGCGGAAATAGTCTCCCAAGGTCTTGGATTTCTGGTCGAGCCGTTCCCGCCTGAGGACGTCCAGGGCGGCCATGCCGATGGCGCAGGCCAGGGGGTTTCCCCCGAAGGTGCTGCCGTGCTGGCCGGGCCTGATGACGTCCATCACCTCCCAGCAGGAGATGACGGCCGACACCGGATAAATCCCTCCTCCCAGGGCCTTGCCCACGATCAGCACGTCCGGCTTGGCCCCCTCGTGCTGCCAGCAGAACGGCTTGCCGGTTCGGCAGAAGCCGGTTTGCACCTCGTCCAGGATGAAGAGCACGTTGTTGCGGTCGCAGATCTGCTTACACTTGGTGAGATACCCCTTGGAGGGCACCTTGACACCGGCCTCGCCCTGGATCGGCTCCACCATGAAGCCGGCGGTGTTCTGGTTGATGGCCTTTTCCAGCGCCTCGGGGTCGTTGTAGGGGATGATCCTGAAGCCGGGCATGGCCGGCCCGTAGCCGGTGTAGGCGTCGGGGTCGGTGGAGAAGCTGACGATGGTGCTGGTGCGGCCGTGGAAGTTCTCGGAACAGACGATGATCTCGGCCTTGTCCTTGTCGATCCCCTTCTTCTCGTAGCCCCACTTGCGGCAGAGCTTGATGGCCGTCTCCACCGCCTCGGCCCCGGTGTTCATGGGCAGGGCCACCTCCATCTGGGCGTACTGGCAAAGCTTCTGGAGGAACACCCCCAGCTTGTCGTTGTGGAAGGCCCGGCTGGTCAGGGTCAGCTTGTCGGCCTGCTGCTTCATGGCCCGGATGACGGCCGGGTGCCGGTGCCCCTGGTTGACGGCCGAGTAGGCCGACAGCATGTCCAGGTACTTTTTGCCCTCGACGTCCCACACCCAGATGCCCTGGGCCCTGGCGATGACCACCGGCAGCGGGTGGTAGTTGTGGGCCCCGTATTTTTCGGTGATGCCGATCAGGTCCTTGCTCTTGGACATAATCTGTCCTCCTGTTGGGGCACGATGCATCGTGCCCTTACATTGTCACTTGCTGCTTCCGGCCCGAAACTATTTCGTCTCTTGGCCGCTGTCACCCTGAGACCGGCTCCTCGCCTTGCAAGCTGAAGCGGTGCCCTGAGGGCGGCTTTTATCCTGCCGTCGAAGGGGGTGAGGCTGTCATCCTTCAGCCTGTAGGGCAGGATGCGATCTCGGCATTACAAGTAGGGACGCGACGTTCAGCCTACGCAGCTTGCTGCAACATTCATGCTGCTTCGGCGAAGTAGGCCGTCGTGTCCCTACTTCTTCCCCCCGAAAAGGTCCTTCCTGACGCCCAGGTAGTTGGCGATGTTGGCCCTCTTGTCGACCACCGGCGCGATCCTTCCGGCCTTGGAGCTGAGAATGGTGGTCACCCCCGGCCCGTGCCCGGCCAGGATGCAGTCCGAGTGGACCACCACCCCGATGGAGACCGAACCCTTGCGGAAGCAGCGGCCGTAGCAGTTGTCGGTGTTCTCCAGGGCGACGATGTCGCCGAAGCGCAGCTTGTCGATGCCCAGCCTCCTCAGCGTTTCCCGGTCGGCGGTGGTGATGTCGTAGTCGCCGCTGGCCACCGAGGCCGAGCCCAGGCCCGAGCCCATCAGCTCGGCCGGGATGGAGCAGGCCACCGGCACCTCCAGCACCCTCTTGGAGTTCAGGCGGGCGCCGATCTTGTGGAACAGCCCGGGGTCGATGTTGAAGACCCTGATCTCGGGCAGGTCGGTGATGGCCAGCCCCAGGCCGAAGGACTTGATCTGGATCTTGTCGCCGATCACCAGCTGCTCCAGCACCTTCCAATCGAAGTCCACCAGCACGTGCTCGATGCCGCCGTGCTTGCCGGTGACAAAGCCCCTGGCCCCCTTGGCCGCGCCGCTGACCAGGACAGCCTCGTTGCCGACGCAGGCCAGTGTGTTCAGGCCGGCGTTCTCCGGGCAGTTGACTTCCTTGCCCTCCCGGTTGCTCATGGAGACGCCCGGCTCCACATGGTCGGCCACCCAGCCGAAAGCCGGGTCGCCAACCCTCATGTTGTAGGTGATGCCACCTGTGCCCGGCAGGGTCATGGCCTGGCCCTCGTGGCTCACCCGGTAGGGCGAGCGGAACTTGGGCGAGGTGATCTCTCCGATCACCGACTGCATCACCAGCTGTTTTTCGTTGGTCTTAAGCATTCGTTTATCTTTCTTTCTATTGTCTGCGTCCCCAGCCCCAAACGGCCAGGACGGCCATAAGGCAGAACGCGGAAACGCCCAGGGCGTCGTTAAGCGCTTTTAGGGTCCCGATCGGCCGGACCAGGGCCAGCTGTATGTTTTAAATAGTGTTATTGCTCTATTAACATTTACGGCCCGAACTCCAGGTCCGGACCCTTGAAATGCCGGCGCTCCACCACCGTCAGGACGTGGTCCAGGATCTCCAGGCCGGCCTTGGCCTCCTCACGGCTGATGACCAGCGGCGGGCAGATACGAAGGGTGTTGGTGCCGCAGCCCAGCATCAGCAGGCCGCGCTTGAACGCCTCCTGGATGACGGCCTCCATCGCGTCGTGGCCCTTCTCCCGGGTCTTCCTGTCCTTGACGATCTCCACCCCTATCATCAGACCCTTGCCCCGGACCTCCCCGACGGAGCAGTGCTTCCTCTGCATCTTGCGGAGCTCGGCCGTCATGTACTCGCCCACCAGCTGGGCGTTGCGCATCAGGCCCTTCCCGATCAGGTCCATGGTGGCCAGGGCCGCGGCGCAGCACACCGGGTTGCCGCTGAAGGTGTTGCCGTGGGACCCCGGCTTCCAGTCCATTATCGAGGTCGGCGCGATGATGGCTCCCATGGGCATGCCCGAGGCTATGCCCTTGGCCAGGGTGATAATGTCCGGCCTCACCCCGAAGTGCTCGATGGCGAACCATTTCCCGGTGCGCCCCATGCCCGACTGGATCTCGTCGGCTATCAGCAGCATCCCGTGCCTGTCGCAGAGCTTCCTCAGGGCCACCACCGCCTCCTTGGGCGGCACCAGGTATCCGCCCTCGCCCTGGATGGGCTCGAACACCACCGCCGCCACCTC
>DHHE01000196.1:0-2193 GCA_002403115.1 bacterium UBP2_UBA4780
GGTCTGCACCGCGTTCAACGCCGACTTCGGCGGGGACCAGATGGCGGTGCACGTGCCGCTGTCCTACGAGGCCCAGATCGAGGCGGCCACCCTGATGCTGTCAACCAACAACGTGCTGCTGCCGGCCTCGGGGCGTCCGGTGATCACCCCCAAGCAGGACATGGTCATCGGCTGCTACTACCTGACCAAGGTCAAGCCCGGGGCCCGGGGCGAGGGCAAGGTCTTCGCCAGCCCGGAAGAGGTCATCCTGGCCCACGCCAACAGGGTGGTCGAGACCAACACCAAGCTCAAGGTCAAGATCGACGGCAGGCTGCTGGAGACCACGACCGGCCGGGTGATCTTCAACCAGATCGTGCCGCCGGAGCTGGGCTACATCAACGAAACCCTGAACCAGAAATCCCTGCGCAAGCTGGCCCTCTCCTCGTTCCGCAAGCTGGGCGGCTACAAGACGGCCATGTTCATGGACGAGGTGAAGAAGGTGGGCTTCGAGTTCGCCACCCAGGCCGGCATCACCATCAGCCTGACCGACATCATCGTGCCCCAGGAGAAGGACGGCCTCATCAAGCTGGGCATCGAGGCCACCGAGAAAATCCAGGCCCAGTACCGCAAGGGCGTCATCACCGACACCGAGCGCTACAACAAGATCATCGACACCTGGACCCACGTCAACAGCCAGGTGACCGAGAGTTTCATCAAGGGGCTGTCTGAGAGCAAGCAGGGATTCAATCCGGTTTTCATGCTGATGGACTCCGAGGCCCGGGGCTCCCGGGAGCAGGTGCGGCAGCTGGGCGGGATGCGGGGGCTGATGGCCAAACCCCAGAAGAGGCTGACCGGCCGGGAGATCATCGAGACACCAATCCTCCACAACCTCAAGGAGGGGCTGTCGGTGGTGGAGTACTTCATCTCCACCCACGGCGCCCGCAAGGGCATGGCCGACACCGCCCTCAAGACCTCCGAGGCAGGCTACCTGACCCGGAGGCTGGTGGACGTGGCCCAGGACGTCATCATCACCGAGGAGGACTGCGGCACCATCATGGGCGAGGAGCGGGGGGCCCTCAAGGAGGGCGAGGAGGTGATCGAGGCCCTGCGCGACCGCATCCTGGGGCGGGTGGTCATGGACGACGTGGTCAGCCCCATCACCGGGGATGTCATCGTCCAGGCCGGCGGGGAGATCGACGAGGAAGCGTCGGAGGAGATAGAGGAGGCCGGCATCGAGAAGGTCCGCATCCGCTCGGTGTTGACCTGCGAGGCCAAAAGGGGCCTGTGCCGCAAGTGCTACGGCCGCAACCTGGGGACCGGACGGATGGTGGACCTGGGCGAGGCCGTCGGGGTGATGGCCGCCCAGAGCATCGGCGAGCCCGGCACCCAGCTGACCCTGCGCACCTTCCACATCGGCGGGACGGCCGCCCGGATCGCGGCCCAGAGCAAGGTGACGGCCAAGATGGCCGGCAGCCTGGAATTCAAGAACCTGGAGACCATCGCCAAGGAAACCGGGGAGATAGTGGTCATCAACCGGGACGGGGAGATCCTGCTCCACGGCGAGAAGGCCGGGGCCCGCACCCGCTACACCGTGCCCTACGCCTCGGTGCTCAGGGTGGCCGACAAGCAGAAGGTGGCCCAGGGCGACCCCATCTTCGAGTGGGACCCGCACACCGCCGCCATTCTGGCCGAGCACTCGGGGACCATCCAGTTCGCCGACATGGTGCCGGACATCACCGTCTCCGAGGAGTTCGACGAGATCACCGGCATGCGCCGGCCCATCATCATCGAGAGCAAGGACCGCAACCTCTACCCCCACATCAACGTGGTGGACAAGAAGGGCAAGCTGCGGTCCAGCTATCCCATACCCATCGGCGCCAGGATCATGGTCCAGAACGGCCAGGCCATCTCGGCCGGCGAGCTGCTGGCCAAGACCCCGCGGGAGATCGCCAAGACCAGGGACATCACCGCCGGCCTGCCGCGGGTGGCCGAGCTGTTCGAGGCCCGGAAGCCGGCCGATCCGGCCATCGTCACCGAGATCGACGGGCGGGCCAAGTTCGGCGAGATCACCAAGGGCCAGCGGACGGTCATCGTCAGGAGCGAAACGGCCGAGGAGCGGAGCTACGCCATCCCCTCGGGCAAGCACCTCTACGTCCGCGAGTCGGACCGGGTGCGGGCCGGGGAGAAGCTGACCGAGGGCTCGATCAACCCCCA
>DHHE01000196.1:2292-2653 GCA_002403115.1 bacterium UBP2_UBA4780
CCGGGCGACACCATCTTCATCGAGGGCGATCAGGTCGACAAGGCGGCGGTGCGCGAGGAGAACGAGCGGGTGCTGCGCGAGGGCGGCCGGCCGGCCACCTTCCAGTCGCTGCTGATGGGCATCACCAAGTCGGCCCTGTCGACCTCCAGCTTCATCTCGGCCGCCTCGTTCCAGGAGACCACCCGGGTGCTGACCGAGGCCGCGGTCCAGGGCAAGACCGACCTGCTGCTGGGGCTCAAGGAGAACGTCATCGTCGGCCGGCTGATACCGGCCGGCACCGGACTGAGGAAGTACCGCAACCTCAAGATCGTCCACCAGCCCGAGGAGGAGTTGCAGCCGGCGCCGGTGGAGGTGGAGTAGC
>DHHE01000232.1:0-9170 GCA_002403115.1 bacterium UBP2_UBA4780
ATCAAGCTGGCAACTCCTAACCCTGCTTGCGGTGGGGGATGCGGTAGCGGGCCAGCAGGCGGTAGACCTGCTGCCGCGGGATGCCCAGCTCCCGGGCGGTGGCGCTGATGTCGCCCCCGCAGCGGGCCAGGGCCTGGCGAAGCATCCGTTCCTCCAGCTGCCGCCGGGCCTGCTTGAGCCCGGCCGAGTGGTCGGAAGGAGCGGCGGCCGGGGGCGGCTCCAGTTCCAGCTGCTCGATCTCAAGGCGCTCGCCGTCGCACATGATGACCGCCCGCTCCACCTTGTGCTCCAGCTCCCGGACGTTCCCCGGCCAGCCGTAAAGCTGGAGGGCGGCCTTGGCCGGGGCGCTGAAGGAGGAGATCCTCTTGCGGTGCTTGGAGGCGTAGCGCTCCAGGAAGACGCCGGCCAGCATCAGGACGTCGCCCTGGCGGTCGCGCAGCGGGGGGAGGTTGACGGTGATGACGTTGAGCCGGTAGTACAGGTCCTGGCGGAAACGCCCGCTCCTGACGTCCTGCTCCAGGTCCCGGTTGGTGGCGGCCACCAGCCGGACGTCGACCTTGATGGTCTCCCGGCCGCCGATGTGCTCCAGCTCCCCCTGCTGCAGCACCCGCAGCAGCTTGATCTGCAGGGAGGCCGGCAGCTCCCCGATCTCCTCCAGGAAAACGGTGCCGCCGTCGGCCAGCTCGAACTTGCCCAGCTTGCGGCCGTAGGCCCCGGTGAAGGCCCCCTTCTCGTAGCCGAACAGCTCGGATTCCAGGAGGTTTTCCGGTATGGCCCCGCAGTCGATGACGATGAAGGACTTGTCCTTTCTCAGGCTCAGCTCGTGGATGGTGCGGGCCACCAGGGTCTTGCCGGTGCCGGACTCGCCCAGCAGCAGGACGCTGACCTCGGAGCCGGCCACCCGCCGGATCATGGAGAACACCTGTTCCATGGGCCGGCTCTGCCCCAGCAGCTCGCTCTTGGACTCGATGATCTGCTGCAGGGAGCGGTTCTCCTCCTCCAGCTTCAGGCGCTTCTCCTCCTCCAGCTTCCGGATGCTCTCCACCAGCTGGGCGTTCTCGATGGCGATGGCCGCCTGGGCGGCCAGGGCGGTCAGCAGGTCCAGGTCGCCGGCGCTGAAGCTCTCCTGGATATGCTGGCTGTCGACGTAGACCAACCCGAAGATGCGGCGTTCCGCCGCCTGGGTGGTCCACAGGGGGACGCACATGCAGGAGCGGATCTTGAGCTCGGCCACCGAGGCCGACTGCGCCAGCTGGGACTCGGAGGAGGCGTCCTTCACCCAGAGGGACTGGCCGGATTCCAGCACCCGGGCGGTGATGGTGTGGCTGACCTGGAAGTCTGTTCCTTCCCAGACCTGTCCCTGGGGGTTGCGGATGACCCGGAACTTGAGGATGCCGTCGCTGTCGTACAGCATCAGGAACCCGCGCTCGGCCCGGGTGAGCTGCATCACCGAGTCCATGACCACGTCCAGCAGCTGGTCGAGGTTGAGGACCCGGGTCATCTGGCGGGAGACCGCCAGCAGGAGGTTCAGCCCCTCCGGACTCTGGCCCATGCCGGACGGCCTCTGCTCCATGGCCAGGGCGATGGTCCTCAGGTCGCCCTCGGCCTCGATCAGCACCTCGTCGGCGGTGGGTACCCTACGCGAGGGAGACATTCCTGGAAACCTCCTGTCTCAGTTTCTTGATGTCCCTGAGCAGCTGGCGCCGGCGGGGCTCGAACAGGTAGCAGTTCTTCAGCTCGGGCTGGCTGATGTTGCGGCAGGACTGCTTGAAGACGGCCAGGGCCCGCTGGTAGTAGTCCAGGGCCCCGGGCAGGTTCCCGGCCTTGGCGGCGTGGCGGGCCAGGGCCCCGTAGATCGGCCAGACCGTCTCCCTGATGTTGATGCGCAGGGCCAGCTCCAGGGCCCACTGCAGGTGGACCAGGCCGGAGGACCCCTCCTCCTCCATCAGCTCGCCCTTGAGAAGGATGATCTCGGCCACCAGCTGCTGCTCCTCCACCCGCTGGGCCAGGCTCAGCGCCCGGTCGGCCAGCAGGGACGACTGCCGGAGCTCGCCGCGGGCCCGGTGCAGGTCGGCCAGGTTCTTCAGGATGAAGGCCTCGCCGGCCCTGATGTCCAGGTCGGAGAAGATCTCCTTGGCCTGGACCAGCAGCTCCTGGGCGCGGTCCCACTGGCGGCGCATCTGGTAGATGCGCCCCTGGATGTTCATGCCCCGGCCCTGCTCCAGCCGGCCTCCCAGCTCGGCGGCCAGGTCCAGGGCCTGCTGGCAGTACTGGCCGGCGCTCTCGATGCTGCCCAGGGACAGGTAGAGCTCGGAGATCCGGATGTAGGCGTCCAGCAGCACGTTCCTGGCCCCGATGGTCGAGGAGATCAATATGGCCCTGTTGTAGCTCCAGATGGCCTGGTCCCATTCCGACCGGGCCTTGTGGATCAGGCCGAGGTTGGTATGGGAGACCGCCAGCTCGTAGCTGGAGCCGATGCGCTCCATGGTCTGGAGGCACTTGGTGTGGTAGTCGACGGCCTTGTCCCAGTCGTAGAGGTGGCGGTAGATCAGCGCCAGGTTGTTGTAGGAGCGGGCCAGCCCGCTGATGTCGCCGATGCGCTCCCTGATGGAGAAGCTCTTCTGGTGGCTCTCCGCCGCCCGGTCCCAGTCGTACATCCGGTAGTAGACCTGGCCCAGGTTGTTGTAGGAGGTGGCGATGCCGTACTGGTCGCCCAGCCGCTCCTTGAGCTGCAGGCTCTTGCGGTGGACGGAGACGGCCTGGGCCCACTCGGCCAACTGCCAGTAGATCTGGCCCAGGTTGTTGTAAAGCTCGGCCTCGACCAGGGGATCGCTCTCCGGCGGAAGCACCTTCAGGGCCTCCAGGCAGGACCTTTCGGCGGTGCGCAGCTCGCCCTGATGCAGGTAGGTGGCGGCCAGCGAGGACACGATCCTGGCGGTGGTGACCGGATCTCCCTGGGCCAGGGACAAGCCCTGGTTGAAGTAATCGATGGCCCTCTTATAGTCTCCCAGGCGGTCCTGGCAGGCGCCCATCCGGCGGTAGAGGTCGGCCGAGGGGCCGGCCAGCTTCAGCAGGTCGCTGGCCGCCTTGGCCGCCCGGCTGCTGTCGCCGGCCAGGAAATACAGATTGAGGAGGGGTCTTAAGACCTCGGCCTGCTCGGCCGAGGAGCACAGCCTGAGGGCGGCCTGGTAGTGCACGATGGCCTGGTCCGGGGCGTGGTCGGCCAGCAGGGAGGCGGCCCTGAGGTGGCAGGACTTGGCGCCCTCGGCCTGGCCGGCCTTCTCGTGGTGGCGGGCCAGCTCGATGAAATCCTGGCAGGTGCTGGGGCCCATCTGCTCGAGCAGGCGGGAGGCCCGGCGGTGTAGGGCGGCGGAGAGCTCCGGTTCCAGGCCGGAGTGGATCTCGCGTTCTATCCGCGCGTGGTGCATTCCGAAAAGGGGCCCCTCGGTGGAATCTATCTGGATCAAGAGATTGCGGCCCTTGAGATGGATGAGGTCCTCGGTCACCTGGTCCTCGGGCGCCTCCAGGATGAAGGCCAGCATCTTCTCGGAGACCGGACGCCCCATGACGGCTATCCCCTGCAGGGCCCGGAGCTGGTGCCGGTTGAGGGCCTGGAGCTTGCGCTCCAGGGCCTGTTTGAACCCGGCCGGCAGGGCCAGTGACTGCACCAGGTAAGGGTCTACCTGCCACTGGCCAAGGCGGCGGCGGATCTGGCCGGATTCCAGCAGGTAGAATACCGCCTCCTCGATCAGCAGGGGGTTGCCCTCGGTCTCTTCGTATATCTTCAAGGCCAGCGGTTCCAGGCCCTCGGCGTGGTAGAAGACGTTCCCCAGCAGCGCCAGGACCTCGGGCGAGGAAAGGCGCTTGAGGTAGACCTGCTCGGCCTGGTTCTCCAGGCTCAGGCGCTCCACCAGCCCCAGCAGGGGATGGTGCTCGTCAATATCGTCGCTGCGCATGCTGCCCACCAGGAGCACCCGGCTGCGGGAGGCGTTCCGGCCCAGATGGTAGATGGCCTCCAGGCTTTCGGAGTCCACCCAGTGCAGCCCCTCCAAGATGATGACGCTGGGACTGGTGGGCAGGGTCTCGAACGTCCTGAAGATGAAGTTGCTGATGGCGTCCAGCAGGCGGAGCTTGGTCTCGTTGGGGGGCAGCTGGGTGGGCAGGGGATGATCCCGGATCTCGGTCAGGCCTCGCCAATGGGGGAGCAGGGTCATCAGCTCCGGCCCGTAGAGGGAGACCACCTCGGGGCAGAAGCTCTGGGCCAGCGGCAGCAGCTGGGAGAGCAGCTGGATCACCGGCTCGTAGGCGGCGGAATCGGGCGAGTAGCACCGGGTCCAGAAAACCTGGGCGTCGCGCAGCTGCGCCTGCAGGGCGAACTCGGACAGCAGGCGGGTGCGGCCGATGCCGGTCTCGCCGGATATGAAGACGCAGGTCCCGTGGCCGCCGGCCGCCAGCTGCAGGGCCTGGAAGAGGTCGGCCATCTCCTTGTCGCGGCCGACCAGCCGGCTGTGAAAGAGATTGCGGCTGGCGGCCTGGCCCTGCTCCAGGGCCAGATCGAGCCCGAAGCCGCGGTTCATCTCCTGGATGACCTCGTTGGCCGAGGCCGGACGCTCGTTGGGGTCCTTGGCCAGCAGCCGGAGGATTAGGAGCTGCATCTCGTCCGGGATGTCCGGGTTGAAGACCTTGGGCGGCTGGGGGGATTTCAGGATGTGCTGCTTCACCAGCTCCTCGGTGGTGGGGGCCTCGAACGGCAGCCGGCCCGAGAAAACCTGGTAGAGGAGGACGCCCAGGGAATAGAGGTCGGACCGCCCGTCCGGCATCTGGCCGGCGATCACCTCGGGCGACATGTAGGACGGGGTGCCGGCCGCCTTCAGCAGGCCGCGGCTCTTGGAGCTGTGGGCCAGACCGAAATCGGTGAGCTTGACGGCGCCTCCGGCCGGGATCAGCACGTTGCTGGGCTTCAGGTCCAGGTGGATGATGTCGTTCTGATGTATGTACTCAAGCGCCCGGCAAAGCTCGGCCGTAAGCCGGAGGCGCTCATCCATGGGAACCTCGAGCAGGCCGGCCAGGAAATCCCGGCCCTCCACCAGGTCCATGGTGAAGAAATGGAAATCCCGTTCGCTTCCGAAATTGTGCACCTGGACCAGGTTGGGATGGCGCAGCGAGGAGAGGAACCTGAACTCGTGCTGCAGATGATGGATGCCGTTGTCTTGGCCCGAGAAAACCTTGAGAGCCATGGCCTGGTCGGTGGTCAGGTCGACGACCTTGAACACCCGGCTCTTTTCGCTCTGGCCCAGAAGGGAGATTATCTGGTACCGTCCAGCTATCTTGTTGTTTGGTGAGAAGATGTCCATATGTAACAAAAAGTAACATCCATGAAAAATAGTGTAACATAAAAATAAACGATTATCAATGAGCTTGACGACACTTTTTACATTTTTTGTGGTATAATCTTTCGTGCCGAGTTCGCTCCTGACATGAAAAAGAGAACCATCATCTTTCGTAACGCCAGAATCCGGACCATGGGCCGCCAGGCGAAGGCCGGGGCCATGGCCTGCGATCAGGCCAGCGGCGTGATACTGGCGATCGGCAGCGATGCCGGGGTGCTGAGGGATTACGGAAGGGCCTCCGGTGATGCCGTTGACCTGCGCGGCCTCCACGTCCTGCCCGGTCTCACCGACTGCCACACCCACTTCGTGGGCTGGTGCCTGATGAGGTCGCGGCCGCGTTTCGAGAAGGCAGCGTCGATCCAGGAATGCCGGCGGATAGCCGCCGCTTCCCTCAAGCGGTCGCCCCCGGGGGAGTGGCTGGTGGGCACGGGATGGGACAGGAACATCTGGGACGACCCCCGCATCCCCGGGCGGAGGGACCTGGACCAGGTCTCGAAAAACAATCCGGTGGCGCTGTGGAGCAAGGATTGGCACGCCCTGTGGCTCAACAGCGCCGCGCTCAGGCGCCTGGGGGTAAACCGGTCGACGCCCAAGGTCGAGGGGGGGAGCATCGAGCGCGACGGTCGGGGCGAGCCGACCGGCATCCTGCGCGAGGAAGCGGCCAACCGATACTATTTAAAAATACCATACCCCGCGGACCCCGGGTTAAAGGGCGCGGTCCGGGCCGGGCGCGACGAGTTTTGGCGGCTGGGCCTGACCGGGTTCCACTCCATGGAGGGCCCGGCCGAATACCGGGTGCTCCAGAGGCTGGACGAGGAATTCAAACTGGGGCTGAGGGGGACCCTATACTTCCGCCGGCAGCACCTGGAGCGGCTGTGCCAGCTGGGGATCCGCAGCGGATTCGGGAGCCGGCGGCTCAGGATCGGCGGAATCAAGCTTTTCGCCGACGGGGCCTTGGGCTCGCAGACCGCCTGGATGCTGGAGCCCTACGAGAAGAGCCGGTCCAGGGGCATGGCGGTGGTGTCGGCAACAGGCCTGCAGGTTTTGGTCGACAGGGCCTCTGAAAACGGCCTGGCCTGCGCCGTCCACGCCATCGGCGACGCAGCCAATAGGATGGCGCTGGACGCGCTCGAGCGAGCCCGGAAGATCGATGCAAACCTGAGGCACCGCATCGAGCACTGCCAGCTGGTGCGGCCGGAGGATGTCCGCAGATTCCGGAAACTGGGCATCATCGCCTCCGTCCAGCCCAGCCACTGCCCCTCGGACCTGGACATAATAGAAAGGCACTGGGGGGCAAGGGGCCGCCATGCCTACCCCTTCGGATCGCTGGCCCGGGCCGGGGCGGCCCTGGCCTTCGGCTCGGACGCGCCCATCGAGGAACCCGACCCCTGGAAGGCCATCCAGGCCGCGGTCACCCGGCAGCGGATGCCGCCGGACCGGCCGCCGTTCCACCCGGAGCAGTCGCTGTCCGTCGAGCAGGCGGTGCGGGCTTACACCACCGGCGCCGCCTACGCCTCGGGCGACGAGGGCTGGAAGGGGAGCCTGGAGCCGGGCATGGCGGCCGACTTCGTCTGCCTGTCGGACGACGTATTTAAAATGAAGCCGGAGGAGATACACAAGGTGAGGGTGGTGAGGACGGTGGTGGGCGGGAGGGCGGTGTACAAAGAATAAACTATCTAAATGGAAGGCAAGATAATGGGAAAACGAATAACATTTATCATGCTAATTTTCACACTATTGATATATAGTGTAGCAAGGGCCGATGGACCACCCATAGATAGTTGTGGATATCCAACAACAGAGTGTTATTTTATCGGAGTTACAAAAAAACAGATACAGGAAATGGGGGTTAACCGCGTTTTAACTTTAACATCAAAACAAAAGGCAATACTAACAAACCCCTACTTTCCCAAAAAGATAGACGTCGTAACCAAGTCATACAATGGCTGCACCTGCGCGATGCTGTATTGTATCTGGTTCAAACACGATACAATCGCAATACCGAAATACTATGTTGATCGCGACAAAATAGACACCAGCTTCTACAAGAATTACGAACCATTTATTAATGATAGCAGCATTAATCTGAGTGTACACGGGAAACCGTATTTAAGAGGCAAGCTCATTTCACATGACGAGCTTTTAAGGCTCATAGATGTGATTTCGAAGCGAGAAAGAAATATTTATAAATCCATACGCATATCTTTGGCTCCATTGTGCGATAACAAAAGTGAAAAACGTGCACGATCATTATTAGAAAAAATCACCGATTACTGCAAAAAGAAAAAAGTAAAATTGTTCTTTGTGTAGAAAAGAATAAATCAACCAAAAGGAAAAACCATGAAACACGAGATCCACGGTTCCAGCTCGGCCAGCGCCGTCTACGGCCTGGGGTTCATCGGGGCGGCCGTCTACTACATCTCCCACGCCGCCGGGTTCTGGCAGGGGGCGCTGGGTTTCCTCAAGGCCCTGGTCTGGCCGGCCTTCCTGGTGTACCAGGCGCTCAAGGCTGTGGGCGGCTGAACCCGAAGAAGGCTCCTAAAGGCGGGATCGAAACATGCCCGAGAAGGAAGGCCTGGTGCTGGTCCGGGGCAAGGCCGTCGCCCTGCGCAAACGGACGGTGGCCGACATCCAGATGTTCCTCAAATGGCGGCGGCTGAACTGCCAGGCCAGCCAGTTCGACGCCCCGTGGGAAGAGCCGGAGAGCGACGACGAGTACGCCGCCAAGGCGGTGCTGGCCATCGAGAAGGAGGCGGCCGGCCCGGTTAACCGGGCGATCATCGTCGACGCCGAAGGCCTGCCCATCGGATCGGTCAACTGCTACGGCGACAAAGGCTGCCAGGAGTCGAGGCTGGTGGGCATATCCATCTACGAGGATTCCCGTCTGAACAAGGGGTTGGGGAGCGAGGCCCTGGGGATATGGTTGAGGCACCTGTTCCAAACCCGCAAGCTGCACCGGGTGGGCCTGGTAACCTGGTCGTTCAACGTCCGGATGATCCGGGTGGCCGGGAAGCTGGGCTTCAAGCTGGAGGGCCGGGAGAGGGAGGTGCGGTTTTGGGACGGCCAGTGGCTCGACAGGCTCCATTACGGCATGCTGGAAACCGAGTGGCGGGAGCTGGAGAAAAAACGGCAGCAAGGCGCGGGCCGGTCGGGGCTCGGAGGATAAGAGAAAGAGGTTGGGGCTTGCCCCAACCTCTTTCAAGCTTTCCTGCCGGCGACCAGCCACGATTTCCGATTTTCGAAGAACGAAATTATCGGATCTGGTGGGCCCTATAGGATTCGAACCTATAACCAACGGATTATGAGTCCGCTGCTCTAACCGTTGAGCTAAGGGCCCGCCCTCAGTAAATAATTATACCAAAACGGCCGGCCCCCGTCAATATTCCGGTCCATCCCAAGCCTGCTTGACTTGGATCGGCACGGCTGATATAATCGAACATGGCCAGGGGCTCCAAAATCCCCGAAAGACCGACAAGAATCATTAACGAGACGATCCGTCAAATGACTAGAAAAATTGCGTTTCGCATCGGCTTGACCGTTGTCCTGTCGCTTTTTGCGGCCGTTTTTACAGCCCCCCTGTCCGGCCAGCCCGACCCCTCGTCACGACCTTCGCCGGAAAAAATGTCCCTGCCCCTGCCGTCAGACACCGCGGTGGCCGCCGGCGTCCTGGACAACGGGCTGCGCTACTACGTCCGGGCCAACCGCCGGCCGGAGCAGAGAGCCGAGCTGAGGCTGGCGGTGCGGGCGGGCTCGGTGCTGGAGGCCGACAACGAGAGGGGG
>DHHE01000232.1:9245-11823 GCA_002403115.1 bacterium UBP2_UBA4780
ACCCAGCCCAGGGAGAGGCTGGGCCAGGCCCTCCAGATCCTGGAGGATTGGGCGCATCAGATCACCTTCGACCCGGCCGAGATAGACAAGGAAAGGGGGGTGATAGTGGAGGAGTGGCGCCTGGGCCTGGGGGCGCGCTCCAGAATTTGGGACAAGCACAGCCAAGTCCTTCTGGCCGGATCGCGCTACGCCGAGCGCAGGCCCATCGGCGACACCGCGGTCATCAACAACTTCCCCCCGAAGCGGATGACGGACTTCTACCGCCGCTGGTACCGGCCCGACCTGATGGCGGTGGTGGCGGTGGGCGATTTCGACCGGGACTCGGTGGTTGCCATGATAAGGGAGAGGTTCTCGGCCGTCCCCAAGACGGCCAAGGCAATGCCCCGCCCCTTCCATCCGGTGCCGCGGCAGACCGAGCCGAGGTTCTCGGTGGTCACCGACCCCGAGGCCACCGGGGCCTCGGTCAGCGTCAATTTCCTGAGGAAGCCGGACACCCTGGCCACCGTAAGCGATTATCGCCGCGAGCTGACGGCCAATATATTCCAAACCATGTTCAACCAAAGGCTGGAGGAGCAGAAGAGGCGGCCGGACCCGCCGTTCCTTGAGGGATACGCCTACAAATACGGCTACGTGGAGGCCGCGTCCATGTTCGTGCTGGGGGCTGAGGTGGCCGACGACGGCGTCCTCCGCGGGCTGGAAACGCTTCTCACCGAGGCCCGGAGGGTGGAGCTCCACGGTTTCACCCCGGGCGAGCTGGCCCGGGCCAGGGCCGAGCTGCTGCGCCAGATGGAGCAGCAGTATCTGGAGCGCGACAAGACCGAGTCCCGGGCCCTGGCCTGGGGATACCTGGCGAACTTCACCAGGGCCAGCGCCTATCCCGACGCCGGGACCGAGCTGGAGCTGGCCCGGGAGATGCTGCCGGGCATCACGCTGGAGGAGGTCAATGCCCTGGCCGGCGAGCTGATCACGCGTGACAACAGGGTTTACCTGGCCAGCGCCCCGGAGAAGGACGGTCTTGCGGTCCCGAGCGGGAATGACATCCGCAGGCTGGCGGCCGCGGTCGAAGGCAGGGAGGTCGAACCCTACGCCGACAACATGGCCGGCCGGGAACTGATGAAATCCAGACCCAAACCGGGCAGGGTCGCCAGAACGAAACGATTTCCCGGGCTGGGGATGATCCGGTGGACCCTGTCCAACGGGGCCCAGGTCTACCTCAAGCCCACCGATTTCAAGAACGACGAGGTGCTGCTGAGATGCTTCGCCCCGGGCGGGACCTCCCTGGCCGATTCCGCCGGGTTCCCCTCGGCGCTTTTCGCCGCCCAGGTCGTCTCCGAGGGAGGGCTGGGCGATTTCGACCGGGTGGAGCTGGAGAAGCATCTGGCGGGAAGGATAGCGGCGGCCTCGCCCTGGATCAGGGGCTATGACCAGGGGATAACCGGCTCGGCCTCGCCCGCCGACCTGGAGCTGATGCTGCAGATGGTCCACCTCGGCTTCACCGCTCCGCGGAGGGACAGCGCCGCCTTCGCCTCCTTCCTGGCCCGGACCGCCGCCGGCCTGCGCCACCGCGACGCCCGCCCCGAGACGGCGCTGGCCGATTCCTTCCAGCTGATCATGGGCGGCCGCAGTTTCCGGGCCCGCCCGGTGACCTCGGAAGTGCTGGCCGGCGTCGGGCTGGACGCGTCGGTGGAATTCTACCGCCGGCGTTTCGCCGACGCCTCGGGATTCACCTTCATCCTGGTGGGCAGCTTCGATCCGGACAGCGTCCGGCCCCTGGTGGAGGCCTACCTGGGAGGCCTGCCGGGGCGCGGCCGCCGGGAGAGGTGGAGGGACACCGGGATGCGTTATCCCGCGGGCGCCGCCGAAAGGTCCCTGCGCAAGGGCATCGAGCACAAGAGCTCGGTGCGGATGGCCTTCGTCTCGGAATTCACCTGGAGCCAGAGGGACCGCCTGCTGGCCGACGCCCTCAGCGACTACCTCGACATCAGGCTGCGGGAGGCGGTGCGGGAGGACCGGGGCGGCACCTACTCGATCTGGTCCTACGCCCAGAGCACGGCCGAGCCGGTGCCGCAGTGCGCCGTCCACATCGGCTTCGGCACCGCCCCGGAGCGGTCCGGAGAGCTTACGGCCGCGGTGTTCGCCGTGGCCGACTCGGCGCGGAACAGCCCGATGCCGGAGGCTTACCTGGCCAAGATCAGGGAGATCAACCTCAGGGAGTGGGAGACCAAGACAAGGGAGAACGGCTACTGGGCCGGCCTGCTCCAGCAGTATCTCCGGCACGGCGAGGATCCCGGCAGGATAACGGAGTACCCGGCGGCCGTCAAAGCCCTGAAGAGCGAGGACATCCGCCGGGCGGCCCTCAGGCACCTGGATCCCAGGCGTTACGTCAAGGTGTCGCTTTTCCCCGAGGGCTGGGAAGCGGTCCCGGAGGGGCGGTGATGGCCGGCCGGACACCGCCGGACCCGGTTCCGCCGGCCAGGGGCTTCTCGCCCCTGGACTATCTCTTCGTCCTCCGTCCCATCCTGCTGGTGCCGGTGTGGACCATGCTGCTGGCCGGGCACTACCAGGGCCAGCGCTTCCT
>DHHE01000232.1:11910-13644 GCA_002403115.1 bacterium UBP2_UBA4780
ACGGCCGTCTGGCTGGAGGCCGGGATCCTGTTCGCCTTCTCCATCATCCTCGGCTTCCGCATGTTCGGGCCCGGCCCCGGCCTGCTGATGGCGGCCTCGGGCGCCCTGGGATTGCTGTATTCGGTGCCGCCCTTCAAGTTCAAGGCCAGGCCGTTCCTGGACATGCTGGCCAACGGCTTCGGCTACGGGATGCTGGCCTTCGCCGCCGGCTGGGTTTCCCACGGGCGATACTCGGACGCCGTCTGGCTGGCGGCAGCGCCCTACGCCCTGGCGGTGGCCGCTGTTTACCTCAACACCACCATCCCGGACCGCGAGCCGGACAAGGCCACCGGCAACGTCACCACCGGCGTCCTCCTGGGAACCGCAGTTACGGCCTGGATGGCCCTGGGCCTGATGGTTCTCAGCCTGGCCCTGGCCCTGGCCCTGGCCGACCTGGTGTGCGCCGCGGCCGCCGGCTGCGCCCTGCCCCTGTTCGCCGTGGCGGCGGCCACCGGCCGCATGAAGTGGGTGATGCTCTCCTACCAGGCCGGGGCCCTGGCGCTGGTGGCGCTGGTGGGCGCCATCTTCCCGGTGTTCTTCGCCCTGCTGGCGGCCACCTTTCTGGCCCTCAGGTTCTACCACAAGTGGCGGTTCGGCATGGATTACCCGCGTTTCGCCGACAGGGCCTGAGATTCTCAACCGCAGAGGGCGCGAAGAAGGAGCCATGACCGCTAAAAAAGCCATCTGCCTTTGCGCGATAGCGATGGTTGCCGCTTCCTGCGACGCCCAGCCCAAGAAGGAGGCCAGGAACATGAACATTCGCCAGCCGGTCATTGCCGGCAGCTGGTACCCGGGCACGGCCCCGGCCCTGTCCGCGGAGATCGACAAGCACCTGCAGGCCGCCGGTGAATCCGGTCCGGCCGGACGCCCGGCGGCCCTGATCGTGCCCCACGCCGGCTACGCCTACTCCGGGCCGGCCGCCGCTTATTCCTACATAAACATAGTAGACAAGGCGGTGGGGACGGTGATCCTGGTCGGCCCCAGCCACCGGGCCTATTTCGACGGGGTGGCGGCCTACGCCGAAGGGGCCTGGGAGACGCCGCTGGGCCGGGTGGAGATAGACGAAGGCCTGGCCCGCGCCCTCATGGCCCGGGACCCGGACCACGTCAAGGAATTGCCATCGGCCCATGCCCAGGAGCACTCCCTGGAGATCCAGCTCCCATTCCTGCAGCGCGTTCTGAAGCCCGGCTTCCGGATCGTCCCCCTGATGATGTTCGACCACTCGCTGCCGGCCTGCCGCCGGCTGGCCCAAGCCCTGGCTGGCGCGGTCGGCGACAGGGATGACGTCCTGTTGGTGGCCTCCACCGACCTGTCGCACTTCCATTCCGACGAAAAGGCCAAGAGGCTGGACGGGGTGGCGGCGAAGCGCGTCGCGAATTTCGATCCCGAGGGGCTGGCGGGAGACCTTTCGGCCGGAAAGTGCGAGGCCTGCGGCGGGGGGCCGATGGTGGCGGTGATGCTGGCCGCCCGCGAGCTGGGGGCGGACACGGCGGTGGTCTACAAGTACCAGACTTCTGGCGACGTCACCGGGGACAGGAGCCAGGTGGTGGGTTACCTGGCGGCGGGGTTCTACAAGTCAAATGGGGAAAGGGACAAGGGGAAAGGGGAAGGCAGGGTAAAAGAAGCCTCTCCGGGCAAAGAGCAGGGGAAACTGACCGAAGGGGAGAGGAATGAACTGTTCCGCATCGCCAGGGC